>CAIOJS010000203.1 GCA_903858655.1 uncultured bacterium
GTTCATAAACTGATTGTGCATTATCGGTAACAGGACCATAGCTGTCAACAGCAATCGTAACAGGACCCATTCCTAACAAACCAAAAGCTACCAAACCAAAAGCAAAGATAGAAGGATAAATCATGATAGCATCCAACCCAAATGTACTGGCGAAATAAGCAATGAACATCAATACAAAGAATACCAAACCAGTCCAAATTGCACTGAAATTACCTGCAACCAAACCTGAAAGGATAACGAGAGAAGCACCGCCTTCGCGACCTGCCGCAACAACTTCATTCACATGGGACGATTTAGGCGACGTGAATATTTTTGTGAATTCAGGAATCAACGCTCCGCCAATGGTGCCACAACTGATGATGGTTGAAAGTATCCACCACATATCGGTATGTCCGTTTAAGTCAGGAATCAAAATGTAGCTTGCTACGAATGTAACAACAATTGAAAGTAAAGAAGTAATCCAAACCAAGCTTGTCAATGGTTTTTCGAAATCTAAATCTTCTTTGCCACTATATTTTGCATTGGCATACATGCCATTGATGTAAAAAGCTACGATGGAAGTAATAATCATCAAGATACGCATCACGAAAATCCATACCAATAATTTTACTTTTAAATCGCTGGTGATTAAATCGGTCATGCCAAATGCAGCACCGCCAACAGCGAGAAGGATGAAAGAAATTAAAGCAACACCTGTTACACCATAGGTTTCAAAACCGTCAGCAGTTGGTCCAACTGAATCGCCGGCATTGTCACCAGTGCAGTCAGCAATAACGCCAGGATTACGTGGATCGTCTTCGCCTATTTTGAATACCACTTTCATTAAGTCGGAACCAATGTCAGCAATCTTGGTGAAGATACCACCGGCAATACGCAGAGCAGAAGCACCTAATGATTCACCAATGGCAAAACCAATAAAACATGCTCCGGCTAATTCGCCCGGCATAAATAATAAAATGAAAAGCATTAGTGTAAGTTCAACACAAATCAGCACAACTCCAATGCTCATACCGGCATCTAATGGAATGTGTAATAATTTTAATGGGTTTTTGCGTAAAGAAGCAAATGCCATACGAGCATTTGCTAAGGTATTCATTCTGATACCAAAAGCAGCTACTGAATAAGAACCTAAAATGCCAACTACGGTCCATGTGATGATTAAAGCTACTGAACCAAAGCGTGCTCCTGCTGTTTCTCCGATAGGAGATAGAAATCCAAAGTAACCAGCAACGGCAGCTCCAATGAATAAAAATAAAATAGCAAGAAATTTTCCTTGTTGCTTCAGATAAGCTCTACATGTTTGGTAAATAACTTCTGCAATGTCTAACATTGATTTGTGAGCAGGAAGTTTCTTTACTTTCATGAATTGATACAATCCAAAAAGCAATCCAAGAATGGTTACCACAAAGCCATAATAAAGGATGTGTTGGTCCTTAATAGCGTCAGGGATTTTCAAATCAGCTTCACTTCCGAAAGTGAGCGCAGGCATCAACAGTAGTAATGCGGGCAATAATTTCTGAGTAATTCTTTTCATAAATGTTTTAAATAATTAATTGTGCGCAAAAATACTAATTTTGCGCATAGAAACTGAATAATTAACTGATTAATCCACTGATTTATGTCATAATTTTTGATGAAGTTTTCCAAGCCTTCTCCTAAAGGCTTAGTTTTATAGCTCTTTTCGCACCAAAAAGCATGTGGTAAGAACCTCCTCATTTGCCTGTAGATAAAGGGATGCAGCATATTGTTATGATGCGTTTTTACCTACCTTTATTGGGGCGGCTACGTTAGGTTGCTGATAAGTCTGTGAAAAATAAATTTCATGTAGTTTTAGTTTTTTTCTAGATTATAAGTATCTTTGCATATACTTTTATTTATTGAATATGCACTTTTAATATTATTCTGTTAATGGAAAAGATAAAGCTTGAAGTTATCGGAATCACATACAGCCAAACTCAAACTGACACCTACGCTTTGGTGCTTGAGGATTGTAGGACTAAGAAACAATTGCCCATATTGATTGGTCATGCGGAAGCGCAATCTATTGCCATTGCTTTGGAAGGCATTAAACCCCCACGACCTTTGGCGCACGACTTGTTTAGGACCTTTGCGGGTTCATTTGATATAAAACTTATTGAGGTGGTTATCGTGAAACTTGTAGACGGAGTATTTTATTCGCAGTTAGTGTGCACTGATGGCACAAAAATAGCCGAAATTGACTCCCGCACCTCGGATGCTATTGCATTAGCCTTGCGTTTTGAATGTCCGATTTATGCTTACGAACCTGTGATGCTAGCAGCGCGCGACGTGGAAAATGATTTTACAGAAGAAAAACAACAGTCGCACAATCGCGGTGGGGATACCACATCTTTGGATGATGCTACAGACTATGATTATAGTTTCTTCTCCTACGATGAACTGGAGGAACAACTGCGGGAAGCCATAGCCGAGGAAGATTATGAAAAGGCATCGAAACTCCGCGACGAATTAAACAAAAGAAAATAATACCCACAATTAATACGATTGAAAATATGAATTCAAATTCGAGTATAAAGTACCGTCTGGTGCTGATGAATTTCCTGCAATTTTTTATTTGGGGCTCCTGGCTGATATCTATAGGAAATTATTTGGGAGGCACCTTGCATTTCACGGGGGCGCAGATTGGAGCAGTTTTTTCAACCCTAGGGATTGCTTCGCTGTTTATGCCTGCGCTGATGGGCATAGTAGCCGACAAATGGCTGAATGCCGAAAAAGTGTTAGGATTGTGCCACATTTTGGGGGCGGGCATGCTGATGGTTGCCTCGACAGTGACCGACCCGAATGTGTTCTTTTGGGTGATGTTGTTGAACTCCATGTTTTATATGCCCACCATAGCGTTGAACAATACCGTATCCTATAATATATTGGAACAAAAAGGTTTTGATATTGTGAAAGACTTCCCTCCCATCCGCGTTTGGGGTACTTTAGGTTTTATTGCTGCCATGTGGGTGGTTGACATCCTAGGTTGGAAATCAAATAATATGCAACTCATCTTTAGTGCTGTTTCTGCTTTGGTTTTGGGTTTATATGCTTTTACGATGCCGAAATGCCCTATTGTGAAATCAACTACCAAAAAGTCTTTGTTGGAAACTATAGGTTTGGATGCTTTTGTGCTGTTCAAACAACGGAAAATGGTGGTGTTCTTTTTGTTTGCCATGTTTTTGGGGGCAGCTTTGCAGATTACGAATGCTTTCGGGGGGTCGTTCCTGGAGAGTTTTAAGATAACTTATCCAGGCACCTTTGGGGTGACGCATCCCATTTTGCTGCTTTCGATGTCGCAGATATCGGAAACGCTTTTCATCCTCACGATTCCATTTTTCTTGAAACGTTTCGGTATCAAAAAGGTGATGCTCATTAGTATATTTGCCTGGGTGTTGCGCTTCGGACTGTTCGCCGTGGGCGATCCCGGAAGTGGCTTGGCGCTGCTTGTTCTGTCCATGATTATTTATGGTATGGCATTCGACTTCTTCAACATTTCGGGTTCGTTGTTTGTTGAAAACGAAGCCCCGACACAGATGCGAGCCAGTGCTCAAGGTCTGTTTATGTTCATGACCAATGGCATAGGAGCTATGTGTGGTGGTTATGGTGCGGGTTTGGTGGTGGATTATTTCACGTCTGGCGGCATCACCAATTGGCGATATACGTGGTTTGCTTTTGCGGCTTATGCCTTGATACTGGGCATCATCTTCCCGTTGGTGTTTAAATATAAACATGATGCGAAAGCCATGAGCAAGGTTAGCCATTGACAGCAACACAAGGCGGAGGGCGCTACGAAATCCGCATCTCTTTAATTTCTTATCTATACACAAATGACAACTAAGATTGGTATCAACGGCTTTGGCAGGATAGGGAAGCTTGTTTTTCGATTATTACAACATAAACCCGATATAGAAATCGTTGGCATCAACGACCCTGCGGATATCGTCACACTGACGCATCTGTTGAAGTATGACACGGCGCACGGACGCTTTGATGGGGAGGTGGTCATCGAGGGCGAAAGTTTGTTGGTGAACGGGAAGGCTATCGCGGTGTATCACGCTTTGGCACCGAGCGACATCCCCCAAACGATGCACGGGGCTGACATCGTGATAGAAGCTTCGGGCAAATTCACTACGCGGGAACAATTGGCGCAACATCTGCAGTCGGGAGCGCGCCGTGTGGTTTTGACCTGTCCGCCCAAAGGAGCTTTGGACAAGACCATCATCATCGGCATCAACGAAAAGACGCTGACGGCTGACGACCACATCATCTCCAATGCTTCGTGCACCGCCAATTGTGTGGCACCTATGCTGAAGGTGTTGCAGGAAAACTTCGGCATCAAAAGCGTGTTTATGAATACGGTGCATCCGGCAACCAACAACCAAAGCCTGATAGATGCGCCGCGCACCGACTTGCGGAGAGCTCGCACCGCACTCACCAACATCATCCCGACCACTTCGACAGCTATACCCGTGATTATGGAGTTGATGCCTCATTTGGTGGGCAGGTTCGATGGCTTTGCTACGCGGGTGCCTGTGGACGATGGGTCGCTGATTGAGCTGAATGCGGTGGTGGAACGGGAGACTTCTGTGGAAGAAATCAACGAGGTGTTCCGCAACGCCGCGGAAAATCATTTGAAGGGTATCATGGAGTTTACGAGGGATGCTATCGTGTCGAGCGATATCGTGGGCAATGCGCATTCGGTGGTGTTTGATGCATTGATGACCAAAGTGCTGCAGGGGAATTTTGTCCAGATAGTGGGATGGTATGACAACGAATATGGATACTCCAATAGGGTTGTGGACTTGATTGATTTGATACGGGGGATGTAGAGGGATTGATCGTTGGATTGTTTTATTGTTGAATTGTTCTATTGTTAGAGGTTAATTTAGGAAGGATGTTGTCTTGAGGAGCTAGTATCGTGAAGCACTCTCCATCCCTGAACTACCACACCAAGAATTACCACGAAGACACAAGTACACTAAGAGCCACAAAGAATCGCCACCCTTACTAAACAACTTTTATACGCTTCGTGTTGCTTGGTGTCTTAGTGTCTTTGTGGCAAGATTTGGGCGTTGCCTTGTGGGTGCGTAATGCATTATTCCCTTGGGATATTCTCCCGAAATTCTTCTTCTAAATTAAAGAAACAAACAAGCATCCCCGTAGCTCAGGAAGCGGTAGTCGTTGGCTAGGGCGTGGTCATAGATATCGCGCCAAGCGGGACCTAAAAAAGCAGAAATGAGCAGCAGTAGGGTGCTTTTGGGTTGGTGGAAATTGGTAAGCATGCCGTTCACAAGACGGAATTTGTAGCCGGGAAGCAGCATCACCTGAGTGTAGAAGCTGAGGTGGTCGGCGCCTTTCGCGGACAGATATTCGCGCAAAGCGATAAGTATATCATGGGTTTTGTATGGGATGGTGTCGGTCTGATAGGGCTGCCATTGCTCCACCATTTGGGGCATCGTGCCCGTCTGCAGGTAGCTTGCGCCCAACCAATAGAGGCTCTCCAAAGAGCGGACAGCCGTAGTGCCCACAGCGATGATGTTGCCCGAAGCGGCAGCCAAGGTGTCGAGCAGTTGTTTGGTGACGACGACTTGCTCGGGATGCATCACATGTTGGCGCACATCGTCGGTGGCAACGGGTTTGAAGGTACCTGCGCCCACATGCAGGGTGATGTAAGCAGGGTGGATATGGTTTTCTTCAAGGGCATGAAAGACCTCGTCGGTGAAGTGAAGCCCTGCCGTGGGCGCGGCGACGGAGCCATCGTGGGCAGCAAAGATGGTTTGATAACGTTCGGCATCCGTAGGCGTGGCGTCGCGGCGGATGTAGGGCGGCAGGGGCACCTTGCCTGCGGCTTCGATGATTTGGGCGAAACTCAGCTCGGCAGGTTCCCACGAGAAACGCACGCGAAAGGTTTCTACCTCTTCGGCAACTATCCTGGCGCTGAGGTCGCAGTGGATGCCGCCCACCTGGATAGGCAGTACCAGCTCGCCGCCTTTCCATCGTTTGGCATTGCCCACCAAGCAACGCCATTTGCAGCCCGCAGTTTGTTGCATGGCAAGTTGCACATCGGTGGCAGGCGCCAAAGGTTCCAAGCAAAAGATTTCGATGGCGGCGCCTGTGGATTTGCGGAAGGGCAAACGGGCATGGATGACGCGGGTGTTGTTCATCACCAAAAGAGCATCGGGCGGCAACAGTTGGGGAAGCTCCCCAAAGTTATGGTCGGAGATGCGTCCGCGGCGGTGCAGCAATAGTTTGGAGCCATCGCGCTGCGCGGCAGGGAAGAGCGCTATCCGCTCGACGGGCAAGGGGTAGTCGTAGTCGGCTATATTATTATAAGGTATATCTATCATAGGAGGGTTAATTGGGTGAATTGAGTGGATTGGGTTAATTGAGTGGATTGAGTTGAGTGGTTAATTGAGTTGATTGGTTAATTAGAATCATTTGGTGGTCATTTGATGGTCATTAATCGTCATTTTATGGTCATTAAGTGGTCATTTGATGCCATCAGATGGCTTGAAGTCATTGGATGACTGCCAAAGGTAAAGCCATTTCCATCTCTACATTTTGGATGATGGTTCCGCCCTCTTTTATTTCAACAGTAAATTCCTGAGAAAGCATCCCGTGTTTGCTATACAGCACTTTCCAAGTTCCAAGAGGCAGTTTCTTGGTGCGATATTTGCCTTTGGCTTTGCTAAAAGCATCAGCTATTTCGGCATCTATCACGTGAATAGTTACATTTTCTTCAGGGTCGCCCGTGCCCTTGCGTGTTATCAATCCACCCAAGAAGTTACGATTACCGCTTGTATGAATTTTTTTGCGACGTAGATAATGCTGCGTGAAGAAGAGACTCATTTTTTCGGGTTCGTTCCGATATTCATGCGCCAAGAGCAACAGATTACTAAACATTTGGTCAGCCCACTCCTTCTCGGCGTAGTTGCGGTTGGTTCGTCCGCCGTGCGTCTGCCCAATATTCTTGCCTTGTAGCTTTCGCATATCCTTGTAGCTCGTCTGAAATGCCTGATATTCTGCTAACACAGAAGCTCCTCCCGCTTCGGCAGTGTGTTCACTGATAGCTTTTACCAACACCTTAATATGGGATTCAATATTGCCTTTATTAGTTTTGCGGGTATATGCCATGACGCCTTTGGGGAAGAATAAAGTAAACAGAGGCGTACCTTTTATGCCATTCGACACCAAGTAGAAATGTAATTTTGTGGTACGCTTTTTGAAATCAGCAATGATTTTATTCACAATACCGGTTTGGGTTTTCTGAACGGCGGTTTTGATAGAAATGCCACTGATTTCCCCGAAATAATTCTCATGCTTTGCTAAAGTGGCAGCATACATTTCATCATATTGATGGTTGGTGTTTTGAGCTTTAAGCTTACCAATGTGCTCATCGCTTGCTAATCTTTTATTTTCGTATGAAACCCGAAGGTCAGCGAAAGGATTCGTATAAAATATTCTCAAATCAATCATGGAAGTATATATCTAGCTTTAACAAGTGCAAATATACTACATTCTTTTGAAATATAATGATATATTTTTTGAAATATATTTTGATGCCTCCGAAGGTATCCTGTATCTATTTGTAAATATGTGTGTAACGCATCTCATCATACCTTTATATTTTTTTATATATAATTATATCGCACTGCATCGCCTACTATGTTTTTAAACAATATAGTATATGCACATTGCATCGCCTTATATGTTTTAAAACACTATAATAAGTGCACGATGCATCGTAATATGAGTTTTATTACTCTATAATAGGTGCACGTAGCATTGCTTTATGTGTTTTAAAACACTATAGTATGTGCACTCAGCATCGCCATATATGTTTTTAAACATTATAATAGGTGCACGACGCATCATCATATATGTTTTAAAACATTATAGTGTGTGCACACCGCTTTATCTATGTGTATAAAAATAAAGATAGATACCTCTCTGCGTTAAACTCTTCTGTGTATTTATGAAAGATATAGAGTGGAACATCGGGAGTAGGGTTTGTTTTTGTGAGGATAAGGGGATGGGTGCCTGAGGGTGGAGGGTTGAAAATTGGGAGATGGGGATGGGGAGGGGGGATAGTAGCTGACTAAAAATGAATATATCCAAACCCCTTATTGACTATACCTTATAATTATCTACGTTCTATTTCCCCTTTCACCCAATTTACCACTTGCGAGGCAAGATGTAGGGCTGTCTTATATTCATCCTCTGTAACGGGTTCGTAAAACCCAGGGTAGCGAGTCTGAACAGCATAGTCGGTCAAGATAACAGATTCGTTCACAAAGGGAGGAACTTCGATAGTACTTTTCTCTTCTATACTTCCTAATAGCAACCCAATAGCATGGGTAATAATCGGTTCTATGTCGAGAACCACCATGAGGGCTTTTAAAGATTTTTCAACGGCTTGTTGGCAGTCAAAACATAGGTCTTCATACAAAATCTTATCGTCGGACTTACCAACGGCAGCCCTTGCCAAATTGCTTTCGGCGCGCCTAATCCAAACTAATGCGTTTTCCGTTCTTTTCATAAATAGTGACTCCTGTCTTGTTTATCTGATAGTAAATAAAAGACTTCTCGTCTTTGTAGCGCAGATAGTTGTCGGGTGTTTCAATAATCAAATCAATGGCAGTCTTGAATGGCATCAGCTCTTTGTAGAGGTGTTGCGCCATCTGCCTTTTGTTGACTATGCCATCAATCAACACCAACAAATCTATGTCGCTGTTGTCGTTTTGAGTTCCTTGCGCCTGCGACCCAAATAGGATGATGCTTTCAGGCGCGCTTAACTCCACTATACGGTTGATGATTTCAGGGTTCATTTTTATTTTTTATATGGATGTTTCGATGATAGATTAAAATAACAGCACAAATTTACACATATTATTCGATATGATTTACTTTATGATGAAAACTTTTTTATAGCTATATCCGATGAGATGCCTACCTTATCTTATTAGCATGATAGATTAAGAGTCCCGAGGATAGCGAGTTGGCACGAGCGCAAGGGATTGCAGTGGATAGCCCACAGCGCCGCTTCTTCGCGGCGCGAGGACTAGGAACGGAAAGCCCGACCCCCCGATTTTCTCGGGGGGATGCGCCCAAAAAAACATCCACGATTTAAGAAAGAAATCGAAACACCCTAGAAGATGTAGTAAACCGAATACGTAAGGCGGATGTTCGAAACCGCTTTGACGCCTTGCACTTCGCCCAAACTGTTGACGGAGGTGCCGTAGCCGGCTACGCTGTAGTCGCCTTCGAGACCCATCTTCATCTTGCCCGAGATGAACACCACGCGGGGGGAGACGCGATAGACATAGTCAATGGTGCGCCCGCGGGCAAAAAAGGAGGCGGAGTTGTTCCAATCGAAGATGTTGGAGAGGGAACCCATGTTTTTGGTGTAACCGCCGAAGATGCCAAACTGCACTTTTTTGCCGTTGGTGGCGATGTCCATCCAGGCTGCCAAGGTGTTTAAAGAGGTGTAATTGAAGTCGCCGCGGGCAAGGATGGTGCTGTCGGTGGTATATTTGTAGGCATAGCCGCCGAGCATACCTTGGTCGTAGAGGTTCTGCCCGTAGGTGGCTTCCAGCTTCAGTGTGATAGCTTTGCAGCGATACTTGAAGAAGCCCTGGAAGGCGTAGTTGTTGATGTCGGTGTTGGTGACGAGGTTGCTGTCGGTCACCAAACGTGGCACCAATATCTTATAGTCGGCACCCGCCCCGATGAGGATTTCGCGGGCGCTGTCGGCGCTCAGGTGGTTGTATTTGATGCAAAGATTCAACTCGGGCAGGGTGGCGTTGCGCAAGGCATCGGAACCGCCCCAACTGGAGAAATCGCGCTGCGACATGATGCTCAACAAAAAGCGGAAGTTGTCCAAGCGTTGCACCACCTTGATTTGCGGATTGCGCGACAGGGGCTGATAGGGCGCACCCGTGTTGACCGCCATAATCTCGGGCATGCAGTCGGTGTTGAAGAAGCCATGGTCGGTTTGCCCGAAAATCACATCGGTAGTCTGCCACGACATTTTGCAATAGGCATAGCGCATCCTGAAACCATTGGAGCCGCCTTCCTGTGAGCCAAAGAAGTCACCTTCAACCACGGCAGAGGTCTTAGCACCAAAGGCTTCGGGTCCTGTCAACGCCAAATGCAAGCGCGAATAAATTGCCAATATATTGAAACTTGCGTGGGCATTGATGTCAACTCCCTCCTTGTCGAGTTTCACATTCTCGGGATAGAGATAGAAAGCGCCCTCGCGCAGGCTCAAGGTCTTATGGGTGTCGAAGAAGAAATCGTTCTTCACGAAACCCGACAGGTGGAGGCTGAAGCTAGAGGGTTGTTCTTGCGCCATGCTGAGAATGGGCAGACATAGTAAACATAAAAATATAAATCGTTTCATTGTCATAAGTTGTTTAATAAATAAAGTACAAAAATACATCTTTTCGCCTAATGGCATCAAAAAATTCAATAATATTTATTTGAGATACTTGAGCATCTTCACCAATTGTTCGCCCCTGCCTATCTTGTAGCCCGAGGAATAATCAAGGATATTGCCTGCGGCATCCACACAAAGCACCACTGGATAGTTGCTGCCAAAATTTTGATGGAGCGCAGCGCTGACTTGTTGAAGGAGTTTGTCGGTGTCCATGCCCCAAATGCATTGCTTGGGCAGGTGCTCAAAACTCTTTGCTACCGCGCTGGTGGCGCTTTTGTCCGCCGGAATCAGCAGCAGTATGGCGCCGTCCCATTGCTCAAATTGGTCTTTCAACTGTTGCATATCCAGCAGGGTATGTTTGGTGGGTTCGCGGTCGGGGTCTATCCAGGCGAGTATCATGCCTTTGTTATTAGAAGCATCCTTAAGTGATGTCGCTGCTTTAGTGCTCAAGGTCTGAAACTGCGCTTTGCTGTCCACCGTGCCGAGGGCTTTTGGCGTTTGTTCCGAAGTGATAAACTGCAAGGTCAGCGGCTTGTCTTCATCTTCTTTCAGACGGAAAAACGTCAGGCGGGTATTGACCGACCCATCTTTCTCACGCACGCCCGTCACCACCATATAGTGTCCTGTATCCACCGTTACCTTGGCGGGAAAGGTTTTGAACACATCGCTTTCTTCGTAATCCAGAGAGCGATACATGCCATCTTCATATTTCTCTATGGTGAAATGCGTATAATACCCCGGGGTGAAATCCAACAACTTGGGCACACTCACCACCAAGGTGCCTTGGGGCGTATTGCGTTTTTCCAAATTGTCGAAAGCAGCTTCCCACCACTGACCATTCTTAAAGTACTTCACGGCTTTGGAGGCGGGGTCTATCTGAGCGGGAACGCCAAAGCTGCGCAAAACTGCCACGAAATAGATGTCGCGCGAAGCGGCATCTGCCTGTTTCAACTCGTTGGTGCCGATGGGCGTGAGTGGATTGCGGGAGTAGTTGCCCGTGGCGCTCACGGTGATGTTTTCATTTATATACGGTATAAGCAGGGCAGGCAAACCTTGAATTTTCGCGGCGAAGTCGCGCGAGAAGCGTTTCAGGAATTCACCTTTATAGGGCGTCAACATCTCGTTGGAGATGCGGGGATTCAAAACAAACTCATTATAGATGCTGCGGGGCATCTTTTCCTGCCGAACCACCAACTCCGTGGTGTTTTGCAGATGATCCAGCAATGTAGCCTCCGTAACATCGTGCAAATCTTTTTCGGATATGTTTGCCAATAAAGGGAACATATCCTTGCGATTCAACTTGGCTGCTTCCATAATATAGCGTGCGATAGTTGCCCAGTTGCCACGGCTCATCTTCAAAAACATCCAAGTGGAATCGGCGCTCACCCCTGCCTGTTGCGCTATCATCACACTCTTGAGCGAGTCTATGAAAGTAGATTCATATTTCTGACGTATCAAATCTTCCTTCTTCAGGCGCATGTCGTTTTCTTCTTTGCCTTTATCCGATGGGGATTTGGGTTGACGTTGCACAGGTGGTACAAAAGTCAGCTCTTGGCTGAAGCCGTCTTTCGGAAGTTGATTCACCACCACGGTCAAGGTGTCAGTCTTGTCCACCGACACCTTATCATATCCAAACCTGCCGTTAGCCGATGCCCAAATCATCAAATCGCCCAAGCCCGTTTGGAGGGATGTCAGTCCGTTTTTGTCCGTAGTTTTCTTTGCCAAAGGATAGAACTCCGCGTAGTTATACAATTGAAATTCCACGGTGGCATCGGCTATAGGATTATGCGCTGCATCCACAGTTTTCACATAGAGATGCTTGGCAGGCGCATAATTACTGATGAGGTTGATTTGGGTGAAATTCTCCCCCGATTTCAACTGTTCCTCAGGTCCTTGATAGTTGCCATAGACGGTGGTATTGCACAACATGGCACGCAATACGGGAGCGCTGAACCAAGCAATATCCAAGTCGGCTTCGGGTTCGCAGGCACCCATAAAGTGCCACACACCATCAATCCACACCTCCACCCAAGCATGATTGTCGTCGGAATGTGCCCATCGCGGGGTATAGACCTGCCGAGCGGGAATTCCCACTGCCCGCAACGCCGTAACGGTGAAAGTGGATTCCTCTCCGCAACGACCGGTGGCGTTCTTCACCGTGCTCAATGGGGCACTCGTGCGACCATCACTGCCTTTGTACGTAACCTTTTCATGACACCAATGATTCACCTCCAACGCAGCGTCTGCCATGCTTTTGCCTTTCACAAGCTCCAACAATTCCTTGTAGAACACCACACGTGCCGTATCAAGATTCTCATTGTTGATGCGATAGGGCAACACAAAATGCCGAAAGATATCTTCCGGGATAGTCTTGCCCCAGGCAAAAGTTTCGCGCGCCAATAGGGACATACGCACTTGCTGCAAGAAGAATTTGCCGTCATAATCCGCCAAATCGCTCAGCGGCATATAAGCATACAAAAACTTCAGCGCCTCTTCCTCCTCTAAGCTGAGTTTGTTAGAAAACACATCGAAAAGCTGTGCAGCCCTGCCATTGGCTAAAGGCTTCAACTGCTCGAATGCCTTCTCCACCTGAGCTCGATAGGTGGCATCACTGATAAAATGCTTTGTTCGGTTTTGTGCTTGCAAAAAAGCAATATTCACAAGCAAAAAGAATAGCGTAATAATTTTTTTCATCATAATTATATAGAAGATTTAATGCGTGTTACAATTTCTTTTACGATAGAGGCGTCGGTGACACTATGCGGCTTTTCGGAATCGAGAAACGAGATATAGTCCATGCCGTTGGGCACTAACGCCGAGCACGAAGCATGCACCTCCGTCACGCCCGTGCCTTTGATAATTTCCAATACATTTTTGGGATTAATGCCTGCTCCTGCCAAAATTGTTATCCTGTCGCCTGCCTGTGCCATCAAGTCTTTCAGCAAATCCATCCCTAGATAGGCGCTCGCGGCTTGCCCAGAGGTGAGAATGCGGTCGGCGCCTGTCTTTATCACATCCTCCAATGCCGTCAAAGGATTCCTTGCCCTATCAAAAGCGCGATGAAAGGTCACTTTCATTGGTCGTGCCAATTGCACCAACGCAGAAGTACGTTCCACATCCACATCCCCATCCGCCGTCAACAGACCCAGCACCATACCCGAGGCACCCAAGGACTTCGCCATAAGGATGTCCTCCTTCATCACAGCAAAATCGTAGGCATCGTACAGAAAATTGCCGCTTCTCGGACGTATCAGTATATATATAGGTATATGGAGTTGCGCCGCTGTCATTTTTATGGTAGCTGCCGAGGGCGTGATGCCGCCTGCTTCCAATTGGGCACACAATTCAATGCGGTCTGCCCCTCCTGCCTCTGCTGCCACAGCGGATTGCAGGGAGTTGGCGCATACTTCAAAAAGGATGTTGCTCATACGGTGGCTATAAACTTTTTATAGATATACCAATGATAATAAAACCGCCCCGACGAAACCAACAAGGGTATGCCCATACAAATATAAAATGAAAACAATATCTGAGGATTCATCACATGCGATACACGCAGGGCAATACCTCCGCTAATCATGATGCTCATCATGATATAGCTTCTCACGTTGAAGAAGGAGAATAAGCAAGGTCTTTCAGGCTTCAGCCCCACGATCCTATGAATATGTTTTTTAGAAATCTTTGAAAATAAAAGCCAATAATATAGCGCCGCCAACTAAAGCAATGGATATGTCAATGTATAGGTTGGCATGTTCATCCAGCAGACCAAATATTCCGCGGCTGAGCAGCATGCCCCCTGCAAAAGTCCAAAATACTCCGGCTATTGCTAGCAATCCGCGCTTTGGAACGCTTGGTTTCAGTGATTGTGAAAGTGTCATGTATTATTGTTTTTTTTGATTACTATTTATTGTTTCCATCGCTTCCGCAAAACGCTTATCAGCATTATACTTCATGAAGATGGTGTCGTTGTCTATGCGTCCTTTGTCGCTAAATCCGAGCTCCGCTGCTCTTTTCAAATGCAACATGGCATTGTCGTTGTCCTTCTTGCGAGCACAAACCTGCGCATACATAAATTCAGGCTCCGGATTGTCCGAATCTATCAGGGCATACAGTTCGATATAATGCTCGGCTTCTTCAAAATTATTTTGCGAATATAAGGAGTTGCACGTTGAAAATGCCATCAAGCTTAAATATTCAAGCACCCGTTTTATCAAATGCCGCTCCGATTCGTTCCGTGAATTCACAACAAATTCATTCAGTTGGTTCACCTCCGATTTCCACCAGGCAGCATTTTCTGTGGAAAGCTTCTCTGCATATTGTTGTTGCAACATCAACTCCTTCTTATCATTCGCCTCTTCTTTCTCCATTCCTTTCTTCACTGCTGCACTTTCCTTCAACATGGCAAATCGCTCTTCATATTTTTTCGTATCCGTTAGGTCTTTAAAATAATTGATAATCTTCTTGGTAAACAGATATTCCTCATAAATACTTCCTGCATTCTTTATCTCAACAAGCTGTTTATCATAGTTTGCCAATTGCGTTGTAATAAAATTCTTGTCTATAGGTTTCAACTTATTTCGCATAGCATTCAACTCAAGCCACAGCATCGCCTCGGGAATATTTTCCTTGGGGGGCCAATCGTGCGTTCCATTAAACACCACCAATTGATGACGAAATCCGCTTTTCTCTAACGCTCTATCCAAATTCACCATCTCGGCATAATTCATGTCATCGTTGCCGGCAAATCCAAAGAAATCGAACTTATACTTTATAGCTTCTTTCACCTGCGGAAAGCCTGCCGAACAACCTATCACCCCAGCTATGCCGCCTTTGGTGATTGCCACCGTACTTGCCACGCGGCTTCCCCCCGAAAATCCACACGTATATATCCGCCCTTTATCTATCCCAAAGCGTTCCAAAACATCAGCAAGCAAAATATCATAGTGAGCTGCCGTTGCCTCCCACGAAGTGCCGTTCTTCGACACATTGGAGCCGACCAAAATATATCCGTATTTCTCCGCCTGCTCTTTAAACAGTTCTACGGCTTTGTTTCCGTTTCCATGCGCATCAAATAAAATAATCAAAGGAAATAATTTTCCTTCAGCATAACCCGAAGGTAAATATAATGCATAAGAATGGGTAACATCTTTCTTGCATGTCACCTTCGGCATAACTTTCCCGTGCTCTAACACCTGCTCTTGCTGTGCTTTACCTGAGTTTATGCCCGAGCAAGAACCTAAAATAACACTGAGTGAAAGGGCAAAAAACATAACTATATTTCTCATCAATTTTAATTTTAAACAAAAATAAGTGAAATGTATGTAACGTAGTTCAAGTTTATTAATTATTTTTGCGTATTGAAATATTTTTATGAAGATAAAAGCCCATATTGCCAACTTTGTTACCAGCCTAAACCTCCTCTGCGGCTGCATTGCGATATATTATTTATACCACAATGAGTTTATGATTGGAGTCTATTTGATTTTGGCTGCTGCCGTCTTCGATTTTGCCGATGGTTTTGTTGCCCGATTGCTCCATGTGAAATCCGAGATGGGCAAGCAACTCGACTCCTTGGCGGATGTGGTATCGTTTGGCGTAGCTCCCGGGGTTGTCATGTTCCAACTGCTCACCTTGAGCCTGAAAGTCTGGGATTTCAACCTGCCCAGCTACACACCTTTTATCGCGTTTATCATACCCATATTCTCTGCCCTCCGTCTGGCGAAGTTCAATATTGATGAACGCCAAACCGATCATTTCATCGGATTGCCCACTCCTGCTAATGCCTTGGTCATTTTTTCGTTCCTGCCCATGGCATCCCGACAATTTGAATCCCCATTGTTTCCATGGGGCGACTTTATGTATCATTTAGTTACACATCCTGCAGTGCTCATTGCTGCCACCCTTTCCTTATCCTATTTGTTGGTTTCCAACCTGCCGCTTTTTGCCATGAAATTCAAATCTTTTAGATGGAATGATAATAAAATACGATATATTTTCATTTTCATAGCGCTTGTGTTGATTTTATTGTTTTATTTTGTAGCCATTCCTTTTGTCATCATATTATATATCGCATTCTCATTAATAGAAAATAATAATAATCATAAACACCAAGAATCATGAAATTTAAAGCCGAAATTGACATTATGCCACTTAAAGAACTGCTCGATCCTCAAGGTAAAGCTGTTACATCTAGTTTGAAGAATATCGGAATACCCGAAATATCCGATGTTAGAATCGGAAAACACATCACCGTGGAGTTGGAAGCCGATGATGAAGTAACTGCTGGCACCAAAATTGATAAAGCATGTAAAGAACTTCTAGCAAATCCGATTATGGAAAGCTATACATATCATTTAATAAAGTTGTAGCATCTAATAGAAACATCAATATCCTTATAAATTAAACAATTAAAAACCAAAAGTAGTTTTATGAAAAGTCTAGTAAAAATCAGTTTGTTTGTGCTTGCTCTCCTCATAGGAGTTTCGGCAGCCAATGCTCAAAAAGTATATTCTTGCGAATATAAAAGCGATGCAAAAGTAAAAGTGTATGTTGCGCAGTATAAAAGCGATGCCGATTTGGTAGTGTACAAATGTTCCTATTCAAGCGACGCTACTGGCAATGATGGTCTATGGTATTTCTGCAATTATAAAAGCGATGCCAATGTAACCATTTATTTCTGCGACTATAAAAGTGATGCCGATTTGGTTATCTACTTTGCAGAATATAAAAGTGATGCAGGCTGGAAGAATTCAAGCAAAAAACAATTGATGTATTAAGACAGCGTTGGGTTTATCCGAAAACTGATTTTTCAGTTCCTTTGGCATAAATTTTCAAGTGTCCTATTGCACGAATTGTTTGCTGTTCGTGTTTTTCTTGTTGCGTGCCATCGTTATAAAAGAAATGTGGCTTCTTATGGGCTGCATTTCTTTCATTTATAAATCAATATAAATGATTAAAGACAATAAGCAACATATTCATTTATATTATCCGTTTATATGAAAACAATTATTATTCGTTAAATATCATGAGCTAAAAATTTATTGTTATTAACCTTTAATACTTATTATAATGTGTCCGCTTTTACTTTACATTGCAGTGATGCACTGCGAAAAAACAGAATTCAAAGCTGTTTATTTCTTAGCTCAAAAGCTTCTCAGCAAAGGAGTTTATTTTAACACCACTACTTTTACGGATAATCCGGTTCTGAAAGCTACATTTGAAGCTGCAACTGAGAAGCTTGGGGGATTAATTTCGGCTGCCAAAGGCAATACTGCCAAGCGTAAAGAACGTGATGAACAGAGCGTTGTGGTTTTCAACTACATGTTCGAGGAACTTCCCTACGTGAACAAAGTTGCCGATCACAACATTACTATTATCAATTTGTCGGGGTTCGATTCAAATGTGCTTCCAACAGCGCATCCTTTGGCTCCAAAAGTTGTTATTAAAGATATCGTTAAAGGTACTCAACCTCACACGGCAAAGGTTAAGATTGGCAAACTTGGCGGGGAAGAAATCTACAAAAAAGAGAAAAGAACCTACCTTGTTTATGTTTTTGCAGATATAACTACGGAGATGTTCGATATTGGATGCGCTGTGACAAATTCTCGCAAAATGATAGTTGAAAATGTTCCCTATATGGTGACTAAATATTATGCCGTAGTTATTTTGAATGCCGCAGGCAAAAACGAAATGAGCGCCAAAATGAAATTTACTTTGACCGACTAAGCGGAATCAGCGCAGATCAATTTATTGATTACCACGGAAGAAATTTGGGGATGGAACCATGCCAAGCTTCATTTCTACTTTTATTTTTTTGTGATGAATAGAAATTTTTTATGATAGATGATTCCTTAAATCTGTACCATAATTCTTTAAATTTCATGCTACCTATTTATTTTTGGATGCATCCTAGAAGATTTTAGATGCATCCAAAAAAGTTTTGGATGCGTCCTAGCATCTTTTGGATGCGTCCTAGCATGTTTTGGATGCGTCTAAAGAGATTTTGGATGCGTCCAAATAAGTTTTGGATGCGTCCTGGTAAATTTTTGATGCATCATATTTGTCGTTGGACGCATCCTAGATAATGTTGGATGCATCCTATCTGGCATTGGACGCATCCAATTTCAATGAAAATGGCATGAATTTATGGATGGATGGGTGCACAGGGTTCTACGTTCCTACATAGCAATGCGCTCATGTTCAGAATATAAAATAGCAACCTACCTGTTTATTATTCCTTATGGTTAATGCTTTTTAGGCAAGCTTGTCGGAGTTTTCCAACGCAAGGTTTCAATTAAATGATTGATATCTTTTTTAATAAAATCAATCACAGGCATCAAAGAATCATTATTAGGAACAATATTGAAATACAAAGCCCCACGCAGGAAATTATGTACACTGTCAGTAACGGCAAATTGATAGGTTGATGCCACCCCTATCCCCGTGATATCGTAAATCAATCCATACACATTGTTCTTAGTATTAGTTACAATGAGCGGCTCAATATCATCAGCTTTGGCAATATGTTTGTTGACAAAGTTTCGCGAATCTTCGAAATACTGAAACAGGATACTATCGTTGGTTATAGGTTTGTAACTCAAATGCAAGGAGCCTTTGTAGCGTGGAAATTCCACATTAATCCATGTAGGGTCGGCATGTTCATTATTGTCGGCTTCTATGACCGCATATTGCGGATATTCAAACGTATAAGGATAAATACTGTCCAACAAGCGATACTTCTTTGCCGGGAGCTGGATACGAAAATATGCACGAGGCTTTGGCGAATAGTCATCATTACCGCAAGCAGCAAAAAACAGCATCATCACGAGGAAAATAACTATATATCGGTTTTGATTTTTCATGGTTTCACTGCGCTTAAAGGTTTCACAAACACTTTCACTTTTTTGATTTTCCGATTATCAGAAGATTCAATCGTAAAAGCAATAAATTTATAGTCAATAATTTGATTTTTCACCGGAATTGAGCCTGTTATTTCGAGTATCAATCCGCCCAGCGACTCGGCTTCTCCGCGAACATCGTCGAAAATGGTTTCGTTGATATTTAAAATCTTCACGAAATCATTCAAAGAAGTCTTTCCTTCAAAAATATATGTATTGTCATCAATCTTTGTAAAGTTGACATTCTCGGTTTCTTCATCAAATTCGTCATTAATTTCACCCACTATTTCCTCAATAATATCTTCCATGGTAACAATTCCGGAAGTGCCGCCATACTCATCTGCAACGATGGCAATGTGAATTTTGCGCTCCTTAAATTCAATAAGTAAGTCGCTTATCTTTTTATTTTCAGGAATAAAATAGGGTGCCCGAATCAGTTTTTGCCATTCGAAGGTGTCGGTTTCATTTAAGTATTGCAACAAATCTTTGATGTTCAATATGCCCGCAATCGTATCGAACGTCTCTTTATAAACGGGGATGCGCGAAAAGCCCGATTCTTTAATCATTTTGATTAACTCGACGAAAGGAGTATCGTACTCAACTGTAAAAACATCAATTCTGGGTTTCATAACTCCTGAAACTTCCGTATCGCCAAATTTGACAATACCTTTCAATATTTTTCGCTCTTGCTGATGCGTTTTTTCGTCTGAAGTAATTTCAATTGCATTCGATAAATCTTCAAAGCTGATATTCTGTTTTTTGTTGGCAATACGTTTTTCAATAATGCGCGTTGATTTAATCATGATGTAACTCAGCGGATGAAAAATCCGCATCAACACCAACATTGGTGAAGCCATAAAATTAGCAAACGCCAAAGGACGTTGATTGGCATAAATCTTCGGAAGCATTTCTCCAAAGAGTAGAATTAGCAAAGTAACTATAACAAATTCAATGATAAAACTCAGAACATAATTATTTGTAAGATCAAATAAATGTACGGTTATATAGGTAGAAATGATGACCACCGAAACATTAACAAAATTACTCGAGATTAAGATTGTTGCTAATAATTTCTGTGGTTGATTCAGAAGTTTAAGAATCCCATCGTGATGAAATTTTTTGTTGGTTTTAATTTCTTCAATTTGTTTGGCATCAATAGAAAAGTATGCCATCTCGCTTCCTGAAATCAGTGCACTGCAAAACAATAATAGTACAAGAAAAGCAAAGCCCATCCCCACTCCAAGTGTAATGGGTTGCATAATACTTAATACAAAAGGAACCACGACGCTACTCAAATCCATTTAGGATTCATCCTAAAAAACAGATGATTAAAAAGGTAAATCGTCACTTTTCTCTGTCAATGGTTCGGGTGGTAATTGGGTTTCTGAGGAATCGTGTGTAATTTCACGAGCATCCCCATCCTTTTTAGCACCGAGCATGGTCATATTGTCCACTTCAATTTCAGTGATATATCTTGTTTGACCATCTTTATCATACGTTCTGGTCTTAATTCTTCCTTCAAGATACACCAATTGACCTTTTCTCAGATATTTTTCAGCGACATCTGCCAAACCTCTCCGAACAACGATATTATGCCATTCGGTGGCATCTGTTTTCACACCGTCTTTGTTTTTATACGATTCTGTGGTTGCCAATGAAAATTTTGCAACTTTATTAGGTTTACTCGGATCGAGCGTATTTTCAAACGATCTCACTTCAGGGTCTTTTCCTAAATGACCCACTAATATTACTTTGTTAACTCCAGCCATAACTTTTATATTTTAAAATTTGAAACAAAATTAAACAATTTTTCTGAATTAATATGCACGAGCGAAAATAACTTTTTGTGTGGAGGGTTGTCCCGAATAAACACACTTCCCTTTTTCCAAATGATTGTTTAGTGGAATACACCTTATTGTCGCCTTCGTTTCTTCTTTTATTTTTTGTTCTGTTTCGGGGGTCCCGTCCCAATGTGCATAAATGAAGCCGCCTTTTGTGTCGAGAATATTCTTAAAGTCTTCCCAATTCTCAGCATGATATGTGTTGTTGAACTTGAAGGTATTTGCTTTCTGAAACAAATTTATTTGAATCAATTCGAGCAAATGTTCCACTTTATTTTCAATATCGGTAAATTGATAGGTAGCTTTTTCCAAAGTATCTCGACGAGCCACCTCAATCGTTCCGTTTTTCAAATCACGCGAACCAATAGCCAAACGAATAGGAACGCCTTTAAATTCATATTCTGAGAATTTCCAACCCGGGGTAACGGTATCTCTGTCGTCAAATTTCACTGAGATGCCTTTCGCTTCAAGTGCTTTCTTTATTGGAAGTACCTTTTCGGCAATAAGGGCAAGTTGTTCGGCTGTTTTAAAAATAGGAATAATCACCACCTGTATGGGTGCAAGCTTTGGTGGTAACACCAATCCGTTGTTATCAGAATGTGTCATTATCAAAGCGCCCATCAAACGTGTGGATACCCCCCATGAAGTTGCCCAAACATATTCTTGTTTATTTTCTTTCGTGAGATATTTCACATCGAAAGCTTTCGCAAAGTTTTGACCCAAGAAATGCGACGTTCCAGCTTGCAGAGCTTTTCCATCTTGCATCAGAGCTTCGATGCAAAATGTTTCAAGTGCGCCTGCAAATCGTTCGTTCGCCGATTTTAGTCCTTTGATAACTGGCATTGCCATCCAGTTTTCGGCAAAATTAGCATACACATTCAACATCTGCTGTGCTTCTTTCATGGCTTCAGCTTCTGTTGCATGTGCAGTATGTCCTTCCTGCCATAGAAATTCTGTGGTACGCAAAAATAAACGTGTACGCATCTCCCATCGAACGACATTCGCCCATTGATTCGCAAGTATAGGCAAATCACGATACGATTTTATCCAGTTTCTATATGCATCCCAAATAATTGTTTCCGATGTAGGTCTCACAATTAGTTCTTCTTCCAGTTTAGAATCTTCATCCACAACAACACCTTTGCCGTCGGGTGAAGTTTTTAGCCGATAATGTGTCACAATGGCACACTCTTTGGCAAATCCCTCAACATGGCTAGCTTCTTTGCTGAAAAATGATTTAGGAATAAAAAGTGGAAAGTACATATTATAATGTCCTGTGTCTTTAAACATTTTGTCTAAAGCTGCTTGCATTTTCTCCCAAATGGCATAACCATAGGGTTTTATAATCATACACCCACGTACAGCAGATGTCTCTGCCAAGTCTGCTTTTTGCACAAGGTCGTTATACCATTGTGAATAATTTTCTTCTTTTGTGATAAAATCTTTTGCCATAATAAAAAGTGGTATAAAATTTGTAATAAACTCCAATAAAATAAATGCAAAACTAATAAAAAAAGACTAATCTAATATAAAAAAAGGAGGCCACACCATGAAAACTTTATTTAAAACCATGATTCTTATTGCAATAACAAGTTTAATTGTTTCTTGCAAAACACCTCAACAAGCCAATAATAGCTACGATGATGCTTATTATTCGAAAAAAGAAGGTGCTGTTCAAACAAATTCAAACCAACCTAGCAGACCACGCCCTACGGCGCAAATCAAACAACCAGATGTTACGAATTATGATACAACCCAGTATGTGACCAATGCTGGTGAAAACAGATCGTATGACCAAAACAATAATGTTGGTGATAATAATACGTATCAAGATCCAAATAATTCTAATACGCAATCGTATTCTGATGGAAATGGAACTACTTATGTTACCAACAATTATTATGATAATGATGATTATTATGATTATGAATATGCTTCTCGATTGAGAAGATTCAATAATTATGATATGGGTTATGGTTATTACGACGACTATTACACCAATACGTATTGGTATAATTATGACCCTAATTTTTGGGGAGTAAGTATATACTCAAGCTACAATTGGTGGTGGCCTTCATATTATTATCGTCCATGGTGGGGTTACAACTCAGGTTGGAATTCCTGCTGGGGCTGGGGCAACGGTGGATATTGGGGCGGTGGATATGGTGGATACTGGGGAAACGGTTGGGGCGGTGGCTACGGTCATGGATATGGACATGGCTATAATGATGGATACTGGGATGGTTACAATAATGGATATTGGGATGGCTACAGCGATGGAAATAATGGTTATTCGCCCGATTACTATTTTAACAGCTACGATAATAACTCATATTATGGACATAGGGGAAATGAAATAGGCTCTACAAACACGGGCTTTAGCAATCATGATTTGAATTTTAGTGGTAAATATATTCAGGCACATATGAATGACGTGGTATCACAAAATACTGGCAGTACTTTTATTAATCCTAATCTTGCCCTAAGTATGAAACCTGGCACAATCAAACCTCTTGGTAATAGTGGAAAAGAAATTATTTCAGGACATATTGGCAAACCATTGAATATACAAAACAATCAAGTTGGGAACGGCAATAATAGTATCAAACCAAATACAACTGTCAATTCTTTGGACAACACCGGCAAAGTTATCAATCAAGGAAATTCTCAAAAAACAAATCCTATGGATAATTATACGAAACCCAATACTAATACAAGTACCGATATTAAGACCGATAACAACGGCATCTATACCAAGCCAAATGTAAACACTTACCAAAACACAGGCACCTATACAAAGCCTAATGTAAATACAAATCAAAACACTGGGATTTATACCAAGCCTAATGTAAATACAAATCAAAATACCGGGACTTATACGAAACCAAATGTGAACACAAATCAGAACACCGGCACCTATACCAAGCCAAACGTGAACACAACTCCTAACACCGGCAATACTGTAAAACCAAATGTCAATACGAACCAGAACACCGGCACCTATACCAAACCAAACGTGAACACAGCTCCTAACACCGGCAATACTGTTAAACCAAATGTCAATACGAACCAAAATAACGGAACCTATACCAAGCCTAATGTGAACACAAATCAAAACAACAACTATCAACGACCAAGTACGAATACAAATTCCAACGTTAAGCCTTATTCGAATCCAAATTACAACAATCAAACCAAACCACAACAACAGTATTCAACTCCTAAAACCTATACCGTTCCAAGTAACACACCTCAACAAAAACCGAACACAAACACTAACACAAATTCGAATAGTTCAAATAACAGACCTAGTACTTATACTCCTAATAACTCCGGAAGTAATAACAATAGCAATTATTATAAACCAGCCCCTGCTACTAATACTAATACAAATTCAGGAGGCAATTCAAACTATTCGAAACCATCGAACTCTAACAGCAACTCTACTTATTCGAAACCATCAAACTCGGGAAGTAATTCGAACAGCAATTCTACTCCAAGATCATCAGGATCAAGTAGCGGTAGTTATAACTCTTCGCCATCAAGATCTTCAGGTTCGAGTGGTTCGAGTGGCTCAAGTAATTCGGGAAGCGTTCGTTCGGGAAGAAGATAACTTATCGTAAAGATTTAAAACTATGAAAAAGTATTTGTTTGTAACGGTATATATATTTGCCTGTTTTTATCAGCAACTCTCAGCTCAGAACGAAGTTGATGCACTACGATATTCCCAAGTTTATTATGGTTCTACGGCTCGTTCCATGGCAATGGGTGGTTCGTTCGGAGCTTTGGGCGCAGACTTTTCTTCGCTAAGTATTAATCCGGCAGGAATTGGAATTTATAAAAAATCTGAAATTACTATAACACCTTCAAATTATTATGTGGTAGAGAAATCAAATTATAACAACAATCCTACCGATGACCGTAAGTATAATTTTAATTTGAGTAATGCAGGTATTGTCTTTGCCATAAATATTAAAAAAGAATCCTCGGCTTGCAAAGCAATCCAGTTTGGAATTGGGTTTAACCGTTTGAACAATTATAACTACAACGGATACTATGAAGGAGGAAACTCACAAAGTTCCATGATTAGTGATTTGAGAGACAAAGCACAAGGAACTGCACCCAATAATTTGGATCCGTTTTATACACAGCTTGCTTTTAATACCTATCTGATAGATACCTTGGGAAGTCTTACGAATTATGTTGGAGCATTTCCCATTGCAGGAACATTACAACGAAAAAGCATGAATGTTTCCGGTTCTAATAATGAGTTGGTATTGACCCTAGGAGGTAATTTGAATGATAAATTATACATAGGTGGAAGTGTGGGTTTTCCTTATATACGTTATTCTGAAAATTCTACTTATGAAGAAATTGACCAAGCTGATACAATTCCCAACTTTAAAAAAATGACCTATAATTCCTATCTCGAAACTCATGGCAGTGGATTTAATTTCAAGATTGGTGTCATTTATCGTATTGCAGATTGGGTTCGGATTGGGGCAGCAATTCACACGCCTACGTATTATTCTATGAAAGATCGCTGGAACAGTGATATGGAATCGGAGTTGAATGCCGTAAAGTATTCGGCTAAATCGCCCGATGGTTCTTTTGATTATCAATTAACCACACCTTTTAAAGCCAATGGAAGTTTAGCTTTTGTTGTTGGCAAATGGGCGCTTATAACAGGTGAATATGAATTTGTTGACTACCGAAATGCTCGACTGAAATCTTCTATAGAACGTTTTAATCAAGAAAACAGAGCTATTGAAAACATCTACACTTTTCAGTCGAATGTGAGAGCAGGAGCAGAAGTAAAAATCAAACAATTTAGTATCCGCGGAGGATACACTTTTAGTTCCAGCCCTTATGCTTCTAACTTGAATGATGGAAAACGTCAAGCCATAAATGGTGGTTTGGGGATTAAATTTGAAAAATTCTTTTTAGATGTGGCATATTCTTACATCTTTTCAAAAGAAAAATATTTTTTATATTCTTCAGATCTGACGCCTGTCAACAACTCCTTAGTAGCTCATAATGTGCTGTTAACCTTAGGTGTAAAACTCTAAATTTATTATTTACGATTAAAAAGGCTGGCTTCATACGTCAGCCTTTTTTTGTTTTTTTGAAAGAAAAGTAAAAAAAATCTTTTTTGCTTCGTAGAATTGAGTAAATTTGTACTTGAAAAAATAACTAATACTAAAATTATATGGCACTCGAAATTAATGATGGAAATTATGCAGAACTTGTAGAGAAATCAGACAAAGTAGTAATGATTGACTTTTGGGCAGAATGGTGCGGACCATGCAGAATGCTCACACCAATTGTTGAAGAAATGCATAAAGAATTTGATGGGAAAGCTGTTATCGGCAAAGTAAACGTTGATGACAACCCCGAAATTACAAACAAACATGGTATTCGCAACATACCTACTGTTCTGTTTTTGAAGAACGGCACGGTGGTAGATAAAGTTGTGGGTGCAACTCCCAAAGCTAGTTTGGTGAATAAACTCAACGGATTGTTATAACAAATCTCCCTTTTTCGAGCACAAATTCATGACAGAAACTATTGATCAAAAACTGACCCATTCGTTTGGCAACATAGAACTTATTGCCAAACAAGTGGTGGAAGGCTTTATTACGGGGCTTCACAAAAGTCCGTTTCATGGATTTTCTGTGGAATTTTCGGAGCATCGCCAATACAATACGGGCGAGTCAACGCGTCATATTGATTGGAAACTTTATGGAAGAACTGATAAACTTTATGTGAAACGATTTGAAGAAGAAACCAATTTGCGTTGTCAAATCATCATTGACAATTCTTCTTCTATGTATTATCCTGTGAAAAAAGATTTGAGCCCGACGAATCCAAACAAAATTATGTTTTCGGTTTATGCGGCTGCTTCGCTCATCTATCTGCTACGTAAGCAACGCGATGCTGTTGGGATAAGTATCTTTTCGGATACGCTCGAATTGCAGACCCCGGCACGCTCCAATTCCTCACATCAGAAGATGTTGTTTTATCATTTGGAAAATATGCTGCATGCCTATAATGAAGATGAACCCAAAAAGACGTCAGCAGCATCAGCCCTGCATCAGATTGCCGAAAACATTCACAAGCGTTCGTTGGTAATTATTTTTAGCGATATGATGGAAAGTAATTCTCAAACAAATGAGCTTTTTTCTGCTTTGCAACATTTGAAATTTAATAAACATGAGTTGATTCTTTTTCATGTTTCAGACAAACCCAAAGAGTTGGATTTCAATTTTGATAACCGCCCGTATAAATTTGTAGATATGGAAAATGGTCAGGAAATTAAACTCAATCCAACCCAAGTGAAAGAGGCTTACACCGAAGCGGTCTTGAAGTTTCGCAATGAATTGAGACTTCGTTGCGGTCAGTATCATATTGATTTGGTTGAAGCTGATATCAATCAAGGTTTTCATCAGGTGTTGCTCTCTTATTTGATTAAGCGTGAAAGGATGCTATAGCAACAAAACAATGCGGATTGAAGTACTTTGTGTTTTACCTTAGATTATTTCAACAAGCCATTGTTTGTAGTTTTTTTTTCTAATGACATGTAACAACAGCAATTTCTTTAATTTTACTGAAAATTTTTAATGCACTTTATGAACAAAGCCATCAACATCAAAAATATATTTGTCTTCGGATGTTTCATTGGTATTGTAGTGTTTATGTGTATCTATCCCTTTGCCCAAAATCAGCAGACTCGAGACAAATTACTCGATAAGAAAAAGCAAATAGAGGATGAAATTGCCTATTATAAAAAGCTTATTGACGAGACAAAGAAAACCAAAAACCTTTCCATCAATCAACTGGTGTTGCTTAAGAACCAAATCAGCAAACGCGAAGATTTGATTGATGAAATTAACGGTGAGATGTTTTTGCTCGACAGCAAAATTAATGAAAACATGCAGAAAGTGCAGCGCTCCAAAGAACAACTGCAAGTCATTAAAACCGAATATGCCAAGATCATTTATAATGCCTACAAAAATCGAGACGCTTTCGACCGTATGATGTTTATATTTGCTGCTAAAGATTTTAATCAGGCGTATCAACGATTAAAATATCTGCAACTTTATAATGAATATTTGCATCAGCAGGTGGATTTGATTTTAAATACAACCAACCAAATAATTGAGAGTAACAAACAACTCGAATTGCAAAAAAGCACCAAAAAAGAACTTCTGCAAAATAGCGAGCAAGAAAAAATCAAATTAACGCAGGAAAAAGAGGAGAAAGATTCAGACTTGAGTCAACTGAAACAAAAAGAGGCAGCATTGAAAGCTCAATTAAAGAAAAAAGAAGATCAAGCCCGCATCTTACGCAATAAAATTGAATCCGTTATCTCAGATGAAATTAAAAAATCAGCGTTCAAATCGAAGAAGACTGTGACCAACACTACTACGGTTAAGAATGTGTTGACACCTGAGGAAATTGTGGTTTCTGATAATTTTTCGGGCAATAAAGGAAAACTACCCTGGCCCGTCGAACGTGGTGTTATTACAAGCACTTTCGGTGAACATCCCGATCCCGTGTTGGATGGAATAAAAAGAAAGAACAATGGTGTTGACATTTCTACTACTGCCGGCGCTTCGGTTCGGGCAGTGTTGAGTGGCACCGTTTCGAGCATCATCATCATCACTAACAACAACAAAGCAGTTATCATCCGTCATGGCGAGTTTTTTACGGTATATTCTAATCTCCAATCAGTTTCGGTGAGTAAAGACCAGCGCGTAACTACGAAACAAGCCATAGGTGTGGCATCAACCAATACCGACGATGGCAAAACCGAAGTTCATTTTGAAGTGTGGCAAGGCAAGATTATTTGCAACCCTGCCGAATGGCTAACAAGAAAATAAAATACTAGTTCAGGCTGCAATCAAACCATTTTGTCATTGACAAACCATAGGCTTCCAATCCATGCAAAGGACTTGCTTTTCATTCTCATAGACATGTCTCCTAGGTTAACGGTCTTATGAAAATGAGTTTACCACCAGAATGAAAACTCTTGAACGGGTAGGAATTGAGTTCCATTGTCCCGTTAAAACAGCTTATAAATAAAAGTTTTTAGGCTCGGCTTTCCATTGAATTTTCCGCCAAGCCAAAAAAAAACAATATTTTTTATTCTTCTGGATCAACTTCAGGTGCGACTTCCGATGCAACTTCAGGTGCGGCTTCTGATGCAACTTCAGGTGCGACTTCCGACTTAATCTTGCTTACATTTTTTGCTTGTATGCCTTTTCTTCCCTCGCCTATTTCGTACTCAACTTTATCGCCATCAGCTACTTTTGAGCCTGTTACATCTGTTGCATGAAAAAATAGTTCTGTGCCACTATCTTCAGGAGTGATGAAACCAAATTTGTGCATTCTATTGTAAAATTTTACTGTACCTGTGTTCATAATTATATATTTATTTTGTGATTATTACGTATGAAGTGATTATTCTAAAGATCATTGTTCAATGCATTAGGTGTCTTAAAAATTATTTTGTTTTATGTATTCATTTTTACGCAGCTTTACATAAAAATATTTGCATTGTTGCTTTATTTATAAATTTTAATAATGAAGAAAAATACATGATAGACAATGCCAAGCGCTCTGGTTGTAACAAAAATATTTGAAATTTATAATTTCAAACCCTAAGTGCTACGATGTATCATATAGATTTACTTTGCAAAGATAATTATAAATTCAATTAAAATTAAAAAGTAAGTAAAGTTAAAGCACAAAAATTATTGATACAGGACCAACATTTGAAGTGCTCATACGGTTTGTTACTTCCTAAAATGCAATGCTAAATTACATACCTTGAATTTTTTAGCCAATTTTGATTGTTTAAAA
>CAIOJS010000204.1 GCA_903858655.1 uncultured bacterium
CATAAAACCCATAGATAGGGGTAATCTCCTTCAGGGATAATTATTAATTTTCTAGTTTAATAATATGCGCTGAAAACATTTTTATGGAAGAATCAATTGTTGTTCGAAAAATAATGCATACTTTTGGTAAAAATTTATTTCTTTAAAAAAAAGCCATGAAAAAATTAGCATTAATTGTAGCCATCATCCTATTGTCCGGAGCCATTTCCGGTCAAACGGAAAAACCCACCCCCAAACCCGACAATGTTGTTGTGGTCACCGACAAAACAGCCCCCAAAGCCGCCACCGAAACCGGCACCCTCATCGTCATGGTGCGCGGATTCAAAAACACCGACGGACAACTGATGGTTGCCCTGTTTAACGGTCCTGCCAACTTCCCCGACAAAACACCTTACAAAGGCACATTTGTGGAAATAAGCGCCAACGAAGAGGTTATTAAGTTTGAAAACTTGCCTTACGGCGATTACGCCGTGTCGGTGTTGCACGATATGAACAACGACGGCAAAATGGATAAAAACATATTGGGCATCCCCACCGATGGCTATGGTTTTTCCAACAATGCCATGGACAAATACGGACCTCCCACCTTTCTGCAAGCCAGTTTTGTGTTCAACAATAGGGACGAAGCGCGCGTGATTGATTTGGAATACGGCATACCGAAGACGAAGTAGGCGGCTTTTGTGATTTGGAAGGTTACATTGAATCTTTAGGCAGGTAAAATCGCTCTGGATTAAGATCCAAATACCAAGCTCCAAGCTCCAAATACCAAGGGGGAAGACTCAAATGCCAAATTCCAAATACCAAATACCAAGGGGGGAGCCCTTAATTTTATAATATCTTCCATAGTGCAATAAAAAAAGTCTATTCTTTTCTTACAGAATAGACTTTTTTATTTCTTCAGAATGTTATTCCTTGTGGGATATACCTTTTCTTACAATTTGACCGAAATTCCTTGATTAATGCTTCTTGGAATTTGGTATTTGGAGCTTGGGATTTGGGTCTTTGGATTTGGATCTTGGTTCTTCCTATCACAAGCCTTTTAGCTTCGCAATAAATCCGTCGTCGGCGTCAATAGATTTCAAATTGGTGGTGCCTATGCTGATAGCTTTGCTGAAAAAGCCCGTGATATAGACGTTCGCCTGATTGTCTAAACCTATGCCATAGCCTTTGTCGAAGCCCACACCGCTGAGTTGCGTGCCGCCGAGCATGTCGCCCTTTTCGCTATATTTTAAGATGAAGATATCCCAATCGCCGAGGTTCTTAATATTGTTAGCTCCGAAGGTGAAATCCACATTAAATTCGCCCACCAGATAGATGTTGCCCATTTTGTCCAATTTCATGCCGCGGGCATGTTCATTGCCTTTGCCGCCGGTTTGTTTCGCCCAAACTTCGTTGCCGTTGGGGTCCAGCTTCACCAGAAAGATGTCGTCGCCTCCCATGTTTTTCAAATCTGTCTTGCCAAAATTTGCCATGCCGGAGAAATATCCCGTAAGGAAAATATTGTCTGCAACGTCAGCAACGATGCTGGAAACATGGTCATCGCCTTGCGCACTGCCAGCACGTTTTAGCCAAATCAATGTACCAGTAAGGCTAAACTTGGCAACGAACACATCTTTCATTCCAGCACTAACGATAATCTTTTTATTCATGTCGAACGTGCCCTCAAAGTCGCCGCTCACAATGCAGTTGCCCGTAATGTCCATAGTTATCGAAGTGGATTCATCCGTAGCACTGCCGCCGCCTGTTGTTGACCAAAGGATATTGCCCTTGTCGTCATATTTTATCACAAACAAATCTTTGTCTCCTTTCGAAACATAATTGCTGCTGCCCAAGGTCATGCTGCCTTTAAAAATTCCGGTGATGCAAATGCTTCCGCTCCCATCAACCGCCACGGCAGTGCCGTAATCTTCCGAAGCACCTCCGCCTTGTTTCACCCAAACGGCATCGCCATTGGTGGTATATTTGGCGAGGAAGAAATTCCTATCACCGTTGCTTTTTATTTTGATGGATGAAAAGTCAGCGGTGCCACTGAAGTAGCCTGTAACATATAGGTTGCCGTCACCATCTGCCGCGATGGCATAAGCCTCATCAGAGTCGGTGCCACCGGCTTGTTTCGCCCAAAGTAATTTTCCTGTAGCGTTATATTTCAACAGATACATATCGAAAGAGCCGCGGCTGATTAGTTTCACATTGCCAACTTTCAAGGTGTCAGAAAAACTACCGGCAACATAATTGTTACCGTCGGCGTCGGTATAGAGGGCGTAGGGGTAATTTTTGTTCGTGCCGACAATATTACTGCCCCATTCCCATGTTTTGGTGTTTTGGGCAAAAGAAATTGTAGGTATGATTCCGAAAAGAATCAAAACAAGGGTGCTGATTTTCAAACTAAGAGTTTTCATACATTAAAAGATTTTAAATTTTATAATTACAACGAATGTAAAAGTACACATATTATATGAAGAAGTGATAATAATTTATAATTAAGTTCTATAAAGATGAAAAACTTCACCTTATAAAACTAAAAAGGCTGCTTTGCTAACGCGATAGGTGGAAGATATTTCAGCGTGATTCATTTTTCGAAGTACATGAAAATGAATGGAGATAAAAAAAATGTAGAAAAAAATACTCTAACTTCCGTTAGAAATTTGTACTTTTGAATTTTGATTTATGCAA
>CAIOJS010000205.1 GCA_903858655.1 uncultured bacterium
AAGCAACAAAGGGATAGATATATCTCTTAGTGCCAGAATCTTGCCACCTTCGAGTAAGTTACAATGGAACATGCAATTGGTATTGTCACATAACAAAAATATTATTGCAAAGTTGCCAAATAATAACAGGACATTTGTTGTCGGCGATGCCAATGGTATTAGCCGCTTGTATGCTGTAGGTCAACCTGTTTATGAAATGTTCCAATTGCACTATCTGGGTACTTTCAATCAAGCAGGGGATATTCCTTTTGATCCTTTGACGGGGAAAAAGCTTACCTATTATAAAGGCAATCATGTTGTAGCACCTGGTGATCCTGCATGGCAAGATGTAAATAAAGATGGTGATGTATGGTCCGGTGAAGACAATGGAGATCAATATGGCGACAGGATACCAACAGGTGATCCTAACCCCAAATTTACCGGTGGTTTTACAAATGATTTTTCTTATAAGAACTTTACGTTAAGCATTTTTAGCGTGTTTACATATAAGAGGGCTGTATACAACACTTTTTTTCAGCAACAAATCAGCAATGTTACAGGGGGTTATAGCAGCAGCTTAACTACTTTTCAAAATGACAGAGTCCCCGATTTAACAAATGTTGACTATTGGACTCCTCAAAAAGCACTTGATCCTAATTACAAAGCTGGCTTCCCATCAATAAACCCATTTATAGGCAGCTATTATCAATACATTCCTATTTCGGATATGTTTGTTGTAGATGGAAGCTATTTTAAAATAAAAACAATTTCATTGGGATATCAATTTAAGGATGAACTTTGTAAAAAATTGCATGTAGCACGTGTTAAAGTTTATGCAATGGCTGATAATATACTTACCTTAAAGAATTCAACCCTGCCCAACCCGGAATTGGTTGACCAGCTTGGAGTTTATACCGGCGGGCAATATCCAACACCTACAAAATTTACATTCGGTATAGATGTTACATTTTAAAACAGAAACACTATGAAAAAATCTATAATCATAAAAAGTAGTAATATATTTATTGTATTACTGTTTTGTATTGTTGCAATCATTACATCTTGCAAAAAGTATATAAACGAAGCGCCAATATCGCAAACATATAGCTCAAAGTTTTGGAGTTCCGAAACTTCGGTTAATCAAGGTGCTTTGGCCATGTATGTGCAACTGCGCAATTGCATGCGCAGTGGAAACGCTCATTTTGTTTTTGGCGATTTAGCTTCCGGTTTATTTAAATGTTCTTATACTTGTGATTGGACGCTTAATGCTTTTAGCTCTTCAAATAATCCGGTGTATAATTTTTCTTATGCCCCCTATCAGGCTGCAAATTTGCAGGATTGGTCTCGTTTCTACAAGTTAATTGCCCAATGTAATTTAATGTTGCAAAATGTTCCTGTTATGTCGACATCTCTTTTTGCTTCTCCCGCAGCGAAAAACAGTTATGTGGGCGAAGCGCTGTTTATGAGAGCTTATGCATATTTTTATATGTCAAGAGTATGGGGAGATCCGGCTTATGTTTCTAAATCTTACAATGATGTGGATTACGGACGCATACCAGGTGTTGCACGCATGCCTCAGGCAAAAGTTTTCAATTATTGCCTTGCGGATTTAAAAAATGCAGCAACCTATTTAGATTATGCAAATGGAGATATTACAAAATCAATACGTGCGAATAAAGGAACAGTCTATGCATTGATGGCACACATGTATGCCTGGGAACAGAAATATGACAGCGCCCATATCTATTGCCAAAAAGTAATCAATGAAGGAGGTTATTCTCTCGAGCCTATGTCGTCATATGCTAATATTTGGGCCGGTCAGGCTTCAAATGAAAGTATCTTTGAATTGCCCATGATGTCTAATGATATATCCAGCATTCCCGAAACAAACTATGCCTTTTTTAAAACTTTCCTGAAAGGGAGTCTGATTGACGCTAAGAGCAATAATGCCTGGGTAATCCCAATGGGAGTACTTACCGACTCAGTTTTTAATAACTATAAGGATGCAAGATTCACTTCATTGCTTCAGTCTACTGCAGCTAATACTGGTACTAATAATGATGTGGCAGGGTATTTATTGTTGAAATACGCTAATTTCAAATACCAGACCCCGTCTACAAAAACCAATGCATATATCAACAATAATTTGGTCTTGTTAAGATTGTCCGATATTGTTTTGTTGGATGCTGAGGCATTGGC
>CAIOJS010000206.1 GCA_903858655.1 uncultured bacterium
AAACGTTTGTATAAAATAATTGTTTACTTTTGCAGCACACAATGAGTACTGAAGAAAAAATAAAGAAAACAGCCTTATCGCTCTTCCTTGAAAAAGGCTTTGAGCGCACAAGTATTCGCGATATAGCCCTTAAAGCTAAAATCAATATTGCGTTGCTGAACTACTATTTCCGAAGCAAGGAGAATCTGTTCAATTCAATCTTCTCCGGTCTTCTTGAGAAATACACACCTACCTTGAACGGCATCTTAGGCTCTTCCTTGCCGATTGAGGAAAAGATTCATTTGTATGTGGAAGAATATATAGATATTCTGCTCGAAAATCCGAAGCTGACGTATTTTGTTCTTTCGGTCTTGCACAGAAACCCAGACAAAATCACACAGATGAAGATATTCCAAAGTCTGTATAATACGGGCGATTTCTCCAAACAATTTATGGACGAAGTTCGCAAAGGCAACATCAAAGAGGTTGACCCGACGCAGTTTTTCATCAATATGCTTTCGCTCATCACTTTTCCCTTCACCATTAAACAGGTGATTATGGAAAAGAACCACATGAATGAAGACACCTTCAAACAATTTATGCACCAACGCAAACAAGTTATCACAAATATGCTACTACTAACCATAAAAAAATAAACCATGTTCATTAATGCCATTGCCCACTATTTGCCCGAACACATTCTGAAAAACGAACACTTCTCGAAGAAATTCGGTTTATCCTCTGACGACATTTTTAAGAAATCAGGTATCAAAGAACGCCGCGTGACAGGCAAAGGCGAAAACACCAACACGATGAGTGTGAAAGTGGCAGGGATGCTGCAACCCAAAGTGCCTTTTGATATAAAAGAGGTGGATTTGATTGTGGGCGCCACCTATTCGCCCCACGACACCGTGGCAACCTTGGCACATCATCTGCAACATTTTTTCCAGATAGAGAATGCGCAGGTGATTTCGGTTTCGACGGCTTGCTCCTCTTTTGTGAATGCGATGGAGATAGTGGAAGGATATTTCGCAATGAACAAGGCGACAAAAGCCCTCGTGGTGGTTTCGGAACACAACACCATTTATAATGATGAAAGCAATGAATACTCGGGTTTTTTGTGGGGCGACGGGGCAGCAGCCCTGAGCGTTACCAAAGAACGCATGAGCGAAAATGATATCGAAGTATTAGAAATTGAAACACGCGGCTATGCGCATTTTGCCAAGGCGATGCATGCCGTGAACCTGAAACCTTTGGAAGACCGCATACAGATGAAAGATGGCAAAGATGTGTTTATCAATGCCAGCAAGCTGATGTCAGGCAACACGCAAGGCATCCTGGAACGCAACGGTTTCAACATCCACGACCTCACCTACCTGATTCCGCATCAAGCCAATATGCGTATCATCAATAAGGTGGGCGATTTGTTGGGTTTGACCAACGGTGCTGTGGTTACGAACATCGAAAATCAAGGCAACACAGGCAGCGCTAGTTCGGCTATCGCGCTATCGCAGACATGGGATAAGTTCCAAAAAGGCAATCTTGCCGTGGTGACGGTTTTCGGCGGAGGCTATTCGTCGGGATGCATGTTGCTGAGGAAATAAGGGGATTAGGGTTTAGGATATTAGACAATTAGGTTTTATAAAGAACCACCGAGACACGGATAACACCTAGATACACTATGACAAAAACCATAGAAACTTTCTAACGATTACTTTAAACTTTCTTGCTCGCACTTTTATTTTTCAAGGACTGACTTCTTATCAGCCTTAATTAATGTTCATTTTACCCGGAACACCATTATCGCTTTATGGCGTGAAAATAAAAAAGTTATAAATAGCTTACATAATCGTTGGGCACAAGGGCACCTTTCAGACGTGGGCAATACGCAAAAAAAAACAGGCACTTCATAGTGCCCGTTTTCATTTTTCACTTAATTCCCATCCATTTATTATTTCACTTCTTCAAAATCAACATCGGTAACGTTGTCATTCTTCGGTGGATTCTCTTGGTGAGGTTGTTCTTGATGTGCTTGTTGCGCATTTGGATCTGATTGCGCTGCGTTATACATTTCTGTACTGGCAACCTGCCATGCGGCATTCATTTTTTCCATTGCTGCATCTATCGCCGCTATGTTTTTGATTTGATGTGCGTCTTTCAATTCCTTCAGGGCGCTTTCAATAGGTTCTTTTTTGTCAGCAGGAATCTTATCGCCATATTCTTTCAATTGTTTTTCAGTGGTAAAAATTGTTGAATCGGCGGCATTCACTTTATCCACGATTTCCTTTGCCTTACGATCTTCTTCAGCATTGGCTGCTGCTTCGTCTCTCATGCGTTTAATTTCTTGTTCGTTCAAACCGGAGGAAGCTTCGATACGAATCTGTTGTGTTTTGCCGGTTGCTTTATCCTTAGCAGAAACATTGAGAATACCGTTAGCATCAATATCGAAGGTCACTTCAATTTGAGGAACACCACGAGGTGCAGGTGGAATGCCATCTAAATGGAAACGACCAATACTCTTGTTGCCGGTTGCCATGGGGCGTTCGCCTTGCAAGATATGAATTTCTACCGAGGTTTGGCTATCGCCAGCCGTTGAGAAGGTTTCTGATTTCTTGATAGGAATCGTTGTGTTCGATTCGATCAATTTGGTCATCACACCGCCCAGAGTTTCGATACCTAAGGAAAGTGGGGTAACATCTAACAATAAGACATCTTTAATATCTCCCGATAAAACTCCACCTTGAATTGCGGCACCTACAGCCACCACTTCGTCAGGATTCACACCTTTGGAAGGAGCTTTTCCGAAGAAATCTTCCACCATTTTCTGTATCGTTGGGATACGTGTAGAACCTCCCACCAAAATCACCTCATCAATATCCGCAGCTTTCAGATTAGCATCCGCCAAAGCTTTGCGACAAGGTTCAATGGTCGAGCGGAACAAATCATCATTCAGTTGTTCGAATTTCGCACGGCTGAGTTTACGAACCAAATGCTTGGGCACACCGTCAACTGAAGTAATATATGGTAAGTTAACATCGGTTTCGGCAGAACTAGAGAGTTCAATTTTTGCTTTTTCGGCAGCTTCTTTTAAACGTTGCAATGCCATAGGGTCTTTGCGCAAGTCAATATTTTCTTCGTTTTTAAATTCATCTGCCAACCATTCAATCACTCTGTGGTCGAAGTCATCGCCACCCAAATGAGTGTCGCCGTTGGTGGATTTCACTTCAAACACGCCTTCGCCCAATTCTAAGATAGAGATATCAAAAGTGCCACCACCTAAGTCATAGACAGCAATTTTCATATCTTTATGTTTCTTATCTAAACCATACGCCAGAGCAGCAGCCGTAGGTTCGTTGATGATACGTTTCACGATCAAACCTGCAATTTCGCCGGCTTCTTTGGTTGCCTGACGTTGCGAGTCGCTGAAATAAGCAGGTACAGTGATAACCGCTTCGGTTACTTCACTGCCCAGATAGTCCTCAGCAGTTTTTTTCATCTTCTGCAATACCATTGCTGATATCTCCTGAGGAGTGTACATGCGGTCGGCAATTTTCACACGCGGTGTGTTGTTTTCACCTTTTACAACCGTGTAAGGCACCCGTTTGATTTCTTTCGTAACGCGGTCATAAGTTTCGCCCATGAAACGTTTGATAGATGCCACCGTGTTGGTAGGGTTTGTAATAGATTGACGTTTTGCCGGGTCGCCGGTTTTACGTTCGCCATTGGCTAAAAAAGCTACAATGGATGGTGTTGTTCTCTTTCCTTCGCTATTGGGAATCACAACGGGTTCGTTGCCTTCCATAACTGCCACACAAGAGTTGGTGGTTCCTAAATCAATTCCAATAATTTTTCCCATGTTATTTATTTCTTTTTTATAAGTTGTTTTTATAAGTTCACGTTTTACCTTATGTCAAGCATTGTGCCAATATTGCGAAATGCATTCTTTGTTAGTAATAATGACATGAAAAAGGCATAGCAGCTTACGCCATGGCAGACAAACATGACAAAATGGCAGAAATTGGGAGGAGAAAGGTAAAAGCCTGCCCGACTGCTTTTCTAATGACGGCGTCATTCAGGCGGGGAGAAAGGTAAAAGTACATCCGATAAGGGATGGTTTAATAGGATTAATCCATGCCAAAGCTTATTTGGTTTGAGCAATTAATAGCATGAGCTTCTCGAGCTTTGGGCGCAGAGTGGCATTGCTACAGGTGTAGTTGTTCACAATGATGGCAAAGGCAACGTCTTTTTGGGCAGCGTTCTTCACATATCCTGCATACGATTTAATTTTCTCCATATTGCCTGTTTTCGCTTTCATGTTGTTTTCGGCTATAGTTCCATTCAACAGCGATGCCATACCGCCCGATTTTCCTGCCACCGGGAGAGATTTCTCGAAAGCAGCAAAATCCTTTTCTTTCCTCAGTATGCTTAGTATTTCTGCTAACTGCCGCGTGCTAATTTTATTCTTACGAGACAAGCCACAACCGTCTTCCATATCAAAACCATCCAAATCTATACCTTTATTAATATAGAAGTTTTTTATAGCTTCGATGCCGACACCTGCCGAACCTACCTGAAACTTTGTGTATCCTATTATCTTCAAAATAGCTTCTGCAAAAAGATTTACACTCTTCATATTGGTATGAAAAATAATGTCGGAAAGCCTAGGAGAGAGGTAAATTGATATGGCTTGACGTAAATTGGTATCCGCTTTGCCTTGCCATGCCATTTCTCTCATGGTGGTAGAGGAGCTATCTACACGAATTCCCTTTTGTTGGATGAACTGTAGGAAAGAGGCAGCCATAAACGAAGGCGGATCGGGCAGTGAGCCATCCACATCGAAATGTTTCTTTCCCAGCGGCACCGTGCCTTCCAACAATCGCTCATTGGAATAGGGCGCTCCAAAGATGACCACATTGTCTCCCGAGCCGGATTTCCCTGTTGTGACATGGTTGGTAAATGTAATACCTGACATCTTAGGTTCCATACTTGACAAAATGGCAGGAGAACTGACAGTGGCACCCGCATCAAAATACAAACGATAGAGATTTTCGTTGCAATTGAGTCCCCATGCGCCCGAAGCATAATAATTGCCTATATCCTCCCACGACCAACTGTATGCCAAAGGATTATCTTCAAAGATAGTTGCATCAGCTATTATCTTGCCAACAATATGGCGTATCTTATATTTTCGTAATGCGTTATAGAAATCACTGAAGATGCTGTCAGTTGAAACTTCTTTGCCAAAGCGTTTCGAACCGATAGTGGGGTCGCCGCCACCTTTAATATAGAGGTTGCCATGCAGGGTGCCGTTGGAATCAATAGTGCCCGAATATTCAAGTTTCGTTGTAAAAGTAAAGTCAGAACCGAGGAGGGATATAGCGGCTCCCGTAGTCAGGATTTTTAATACCGATGCGGGTTCCAGACCCATGTCAGCATTATATTCTGCTAAGATAGTGCCTGTGGTTGTCTCCATGGCAAGGATACTCCATGCGGCATGTTTCAGGTCAGCATCGTTCTTCAAAAGTTCTATTTCATCCTCCAAAAGCTTAGACGTGCCGGAAGTGGTGTTTTGTGCTTTCACTGCCATCGCATGACACAATGACAGCACTACTATTATATAAGGTATAAATTTACGCATGGAAGTTTTTTACAAATATATTCGTTTTTTTTATCATACTGCCATTTTTGTCATTTTGTCAGTGAAATATTTCTTGGCATATCGTTTGAGAGGAGGCGATGCAAACAAAAAAATATTTTAATTATGCAAAAAGGTAAAATTAACGTACAAACCGAAAACATTTTCCCCATCATTAAAAAGTTCCTGTATTCTGATCATGATATCTTTTTGAGGGAACTTATTTCGAACGCAGTGGATGCCACTCAGAAACTCAAAGTATTGTCTGCCTTAGGCAAAACAGATGTTGAATTGGGCGACCTGACCATACAAGTGGTTCTTGACGAAAAGAAAAAGACGCTTTCGGTGATAGATCGCGGCATTGGCATGAGCGCAGACGAGCTCGATAAATACATCAATCAGATTGCGCTTTCGAGTGCTGAGGAGTTTGTGAAAACTTATATGGGCAAATCGGATACTGACAAACAAGCACTAATCGGACATTTTGGCTTAGGTTTCTATTCCTCGTTCATGGTTTCGAAAAAAGTGGAGATACGCACCAAGACCTATAGCAATGAGGAAAATTGCGGTGCGGTGAAATGGGTGTGTGATGGTAGTCCCGATTACACCATGACGGAATTGAAAGCCCACGACCGTGGCACCGAAATCATACTGCATCTTTCGGACGATTCAACTGAATATGCTCAGGAGTTCAAGATTTCGGAAATACTGAAGAAGTATTGTAAGTTTCTGCCCATCCCCATACAGTACGGTACGCAGAAAAGTTGGGAAACCGTGGAAGGCGAAAAAGATGCTGACGGTAAAGATAAAAAAGTGGAAAAGGATGTGGCGCGCATCATCAACAATACGATACCCGCCTGGACCAAGAAACCTACCGATTTGACCGAGGAAGATTATAAAAGCTTCTATCATGAATTGTATCCCATGAACTTCGACGATCCGATGTTCTATATTCATCTTAATGTGGATTATCCTTTCAAACTCACGGGTATATTATATTTCCCGAAGGTGAAACGTAATTTTGAAGTGCAGCGCGACAAAATTCAATTGTATTGCAATCAGGTATTTGTTACCGACTCGGTGGAAGGCATCGTCCCCGATTTCCTCACTTTGATGCATGGTGTGATTGATTCGCCCGACATTCCATTGAATGTGTCGCGTTCGTATTTGCAAAGCGACCCCAATGTGAAGAAAATCTCCTCACATATCATGAAAAAAGTGGCGGATAAATTGGAAGAGTTGTTTAAAAACAATCGCGAAGAGTTTGAAAAGAAATGGGACGACCTGAAAGTGTTTATCGTGTATGGTATGGTTACGGATGAGAAGTTCTATGAACGCGCCGAGAAGTTCTGTCTTTTTAAATCCACTGACGACAAATATTTCACTTTTGAAGAATATAAAGCAAAGATAGAACCGCTGCAAACCGACAAGGACAAGAAAATCATCCACCTGTATGCTACCGACAAAAACGAGCAACATAGTTTTATCAAAGTTGCCAATGATCGCGGATATGACGTGTTGTTGATGGATAGCCCTATTGATATGCATTTTATCAACCAATTGGAACAGAAGTTTGAACATGCAGCTTTTGCGCGCGTTGATTCGGACACCATAGATAAGATTATTAAGAAAGAAGATGCGGCTATTTCGAAATTATCGGAAGAGGAAAAGACACGTTTGAAGGGTATTTTGGAGCGCAATGTGCCTAAAGAAACCTATCGTATAGAGTTTGAATCCCAGACGGCTGAAGATATGCCAATGACCATAGTGCAGCCCGAATTTATGCGCCGCATGAAAGATATGGCAGCCCTTGGCGGCGGCGGAATGAGCTTTGCAGGGAATTTTCCCGACTCCTATAATCTGGTGGTGAATGCCAACAACGATATGTTGCAGACCATTTTGAACGAAACGGACGAAACACGCCAAAATGAGTTGGTGACACAGTTTTTTGATTTGGCACGTCTATCCCAAAACCTGCTTAAAGGCGAAGAGCTTACAGGTTTCATCAAACGGAGTATCGCTTTGATAAAATAAAGGAATAATGAAAATGAAAAATGCAGCTTCTTAGGGGCTGCATTTTTTTTGGATATAAATCAAATCTGTTGATGAACCTTGCTGACTTTTGTCCGAAAATTATTTTCCTGCCGACATTTTTAATGGGTTCTGGCGGCAATCAAACACTGAACTTATCTTCACATAATTATCTTCTATCCAATAAATAATCTTGTAGTTGCCTTCAACCAAATAACGATATTCGTTTTTTCGATTCAGCAACAATGGCTCTTTCACCCCAATAAATGGATTTTTTTCGAGCAGGATAGTTTTATCCATGATTTGCAAAATAATCTTTCGAGCCACTTCTCCGCTCGCCCTATATTTGTAATAGTCGAATATCTGTTCAAGTTGATTTATTGCAAATTCCGTCCAAAGAATTTTTATTTCCATTTTGCTATTTCCTTTTTCAAAGTTTTTGCTTCCACCACTCGCTCGTTGGCGGCATCATCTTCGGCTTGGTCAATCATGGCATTGAAACTCTCTAGGGACATGGGAGTCAGTTCTTTTTCGTATATTTTCTTCTTCTCACTGTGAAGAAATTGATCAATTTTGGTGATGAGTTCTTCGTTGTTGATTCTAAGAAATTCTTGTATCAGACTAAGTTTTCGTGCTTGGAGATCCATATTATTTTTTTTGTGTAAAGGTATTAATTTTATAGTTATTTCAAAGATATTTTTTCTAGTTACTAGTCAAATTTACTGATTTAAAAACATCTACATCCCATAATCTAATTGGCTGTAGCTTTGAAAAATCAGTAGCGCGGAAGAAGTCCTAATAAGCCACCGACACGGCAATATTTGGACTTTGGGGATTTACGTCTAAAGTTTGTGTGGCAGGGATAACAACCAAATCCATATCTTCCATAGGTATAGCACCAAAAAGAACCTGATTGCCCAGCACCAAAGCCCCCGTGAAACCTACGCGATTCTTAAAGCGAATTTCGATAGGACCTACATAAGGCACCACTTTGCGCGAGCCATCGGCAATTGTCACCTCTTTTTGATCAAGTTCGTCCAATTGCAATTGTATTCTGAGATGTTCGGGAATACAAAGATGCAAGGCTCCGCTATCAGCCAGCACACTGACTTCAATAGCTTGAAGTTCCGATTTTTTTGGATTCTTTAAAATCACATTTGCATATATAAGCCCCATGTTTTTACTGTTTTTGATTGCAAAGTTACGGAATAAATTTGGGTTTGGCTCTTATGGAATATTATTTTCTTGTAATATAATAAAAATAATGTAGCTGTTTAAGTCCTGCCGATTCGCGGAAATGGTAGCTTAATGCTATTCCTTTATAATCTTCTTCGCCATATTTATATCCTCGCCTATGACTCTGACGATATAAACCCCCGCATCGAAATCAGCGATGTTGATGTCGGTTTTGGCTTGGCGTAAGGGGGTTTGTCGGAGGAGTTTGCCTTGGATGGTATAGATATTTATCAGGGCATCAGGGTGTAATGATGTAGTTTCAATAGTGATATAATCCTTTGAAGGGTTTGGATATATGGAAATGAGTTTTGAATCTTCCTGATAATGGGTAATATTAGTGTAGAATGGAATAAAGTTCGCGTCATATTTGTGGATCTGGTTTATTACATAGATTTCTTGCTTATTTGAAAACACGGATAAACCGCAACAAATGCCATTATGCCAATTATCGTTTATCCAATATTCATCTTTACCTTTAATAGAATTATTATCACTATTATATGTATAAGTGTCTCTGCTGGAATTTGCCCAAGCTCCCATCTGCCATAATTCTGTCAGTCGGGTCAGTTCATTTCCATTGCCATCAAATGTATAAGTATATCGCATCGAATTTACCCAAACACCTGTCTGCCAAATCTCATGTGCATAGGATTGATTGTTTCCATTTATATCATAGGTATAGGTATCCCGCCACATATCCTGCCAAGAGCCGCTTATCCATTCTTCATACATGGCAGTAAGCATGTGGTTGTTGGCGTCATAGGTAAAAGTAAATCGAAAATCATTCACCCATGCAGTGATTTGCCATTGTTCAAATAATCTGGTCAGGATGTTGCCCGCAGCATCAAAGGTAAATGTGTCTCTATTAAGATTTACCCACGCCCCACTTTGCCATTGTTCACCTAAATTTTGCACGAGGTTCCAAGAAACATCATACGAGTTTGTGTTTCGTAGGAAATTCACCCAGGCACCACTTTGCCATTGTTCGTTTAGCATGGTCAGTAAATGATTATTTGCATCCCATGTGTTTGTATATCTATTGTGATTGACCCAAGCACCACTTTGCCATACTTCGCATAATTGGGTCAAATTATTACCATTACCATCATAGGTATTTGTATATCTATATTGAAACAACCAAGCACCGCTTTGCCATTTTTCATCAACTTCGGTCAAAATATGCCCATTGGCATCATAGGTACAAGAATATCGCAAACTATCAGTCCACATACTGTTTTGCCATTTTTGAATGTGCAGCACAAGAACATTACCCTGAAGGTCGAATGTCTGTATATGTCGTTGCGAAAAACCAATAGTGTCATAAGCTACTATGGTATCCCATTGCCACGTTAATGACTTATTAGATTTGAAATCATGCTGTTTCTGTTGAAGAGGCGTATAGATTACTTTTTTCAACTGCCACTGCGCCCAACTCATATTTCCCAAAAAGGAAAATACTAGTACGAAGAATAATGTCTTATTCATGGTGGTTCTATTTTTATATAATAAGCACAAAAGTAATG
>CAIOJS010000207.1 GCA_903858655.1 uncultured bacterium
TATCTGACCCAGCAAACCTACTGAATTTTCAGAAAAAACGGTGATGGTATATAGTTTATTTTCCATGATTTAATCTCCTAAAAGTATATTAGTTACAGTTGCTCCGGCAGGCATCATTGGATAAACCATACCTTTTTTCTCTACATTAACAACTAACAAATATGGTTTATCATCTTTCAACATATCAGCAATAGCTGCATCCAGGTCTTCACGTACGTGAACTTCTGTACCATCAATGCGATAGGCTTTGGCTATAGCAATAAAATCAGGATTTTGCATTTCGGTAAACGAATAACGCTCTTCGAAAAACATTTCCTGCCACTGACGCACCATACCTAGGAAGTGATTGTTCAGAATAATCATTTTTACGCCAATTTGTTCCTGCATAATGGTTCCGAGTTCCTGAATAGTCATTTGGAAACCACCATCACCTGCGAACATACAAACAGTACGTTCGGGAGCACCCATTTTGGCACCCATGGCAGCCGGAATTCCGAATCCCATTGTTCCCAGTCCACCCGAAGTAACCATACTGCGGGTCTTGCTATAATTAAAATAACGTGCAGCCATCATTTGGTTTTGACCAACATCTGTTACCAGTATGGCTTCGTTATTAGTTGCATGCGATATTTTATGAATTACCTCACCCATTGTTATTTCACCCGATTCAGGATGAACTTCACGTTGAATAACTTTTTCAAACTCCAGAGTTTCAAACTCTTTGAATGAATCAATCCATTCAGTGTGTTTTGCCTGATTTATTTTAGCAGTTAATGCCGGTAAAGTTTCTTTTGTTGTTCCCAAAACCGGTGCATCGGGCTTCACATTTTTACCAATTTCAGCTGCATCAATATCCAAATGAATAATTTTTGCCTGCTTGGCATAAGTATTTAAATCACCGGTAACACGGTCGTCAAAACGCATTCCAATGGCAATAAGCACATCGCACTCGTTGGTTTTTTTATTTGGAGCAACGTTTCCGTGCATTCCTAAAAATCCTTTATTCAAAGGGAAGTCAGTTGGCATTGCGGAAGATCCGAGCAATGTCCAGGCAGCAGGAATATCGGCTTTTTCAAGAAATTCCAGTAATTCTTTTTCAGCATTTCCCAGAATAACTCCCTGACCAACTAGAGCAAATGGCTTTTTAGCTCCATTTATCAATGCAGCAGCCGCTTCAATCTGCGAAGGTTGAACTTCAGGTATTGGCAAATAACTGCGAATAAAAGTACAGGGTTTATATTCAAATTCTACTTCCTGAATTTGTGCGTTTTTGGCAAAATCCAACACTACCGGTCCCGGGCGACCACTGCGGGCAATGTAAAAAGCACGTGCTACAGCCCAGGCAATATCTTCCGGGCGACGAATCTGATATGCCCATTTAGTAATCGGTTGTGTGATACCAACCACATCAATTTCCTGAAATGCATCAGTTCCAAGTAACGCAGCACCAACCTGACCGGTTATTACCACCATCGGTGTACTATCAAGCATAGCATCAGCAATTCCGGTAACAGCATTAGTTGCAGCCGGACCCGAAGTAACCAAAGCAACTCCAACTTTACCCGAAACACGCGCATAACCCTGTGCAGCATGTGTTGCACCTTGTTCGTGACGGGTAAGAATATGATTTATATGTTTATCGTAATCAAATAGTGCATCGAAAACGGGCATAATCGCTCCGCCGGGATACCCGAAAATGGTATCAACACCTTCTTCTATAAGCGCCTGCATAAAAGCATGAGCGCCGGTTATTTTAGTTTTTGTTTCCATAAGATTTAAATAGCCCCTAAATCCCCTAAAGGGGACTTAAGAAAGCAAAATGAATATATTCTTCACAAATCAAAAAGTTAACAACCAACCTAAAAGTCCTCTTTTGGGGATTTAGTGGCCTCTCTAGTCTATCATTCTTACAGCACCTTTATCGGCAGAACTAACCAAACTGGCATACGCTCTTAGGGCTTTTGAAACGATACGATTTCTATCTTTAGGCTTGAATGCTTCGTTGCCGCGCGCTAATTCAACTTCGCGACGTTTCAGCAATTCTTCCTCACTTACTTTCACATTAATGGTGCGGTTTGGAATATCAATTTCAATAATATCACCATCCACAATTAAACCGATATTTCCACCTGAAGCTGCTTCCGGAGAAACATGTCCGATAGACAGACCCGAAGTTCCACCAGAAAAACGACCATCGGTTATCAACGCACATTCTTTTCCAAGATGTTTCGATTTGATATACGAAGTCGGATAAAGCATTTCCTGCATTCCCGGTCCGCCTTTTGGACCTTCGTGCGTGATAACCACCACATCGCCTGCAACCACTTTTCCACTCAGAATTCCGGTACAAGCACTGTCTTGCGATGTAAATACTTTGGCAGGTCCGCTGAACTTCCAAATACTTTCGTCAACACCGGCGGTCTTTATAACGCATCCGTCCTGTGCAATGTTCCCTTTGAGGATACCTAATCCACCATCTTTGGTGTAAGCATGTTCCACACTGCGGATACAACCCCCGACTCGATCGCCGTCCAACTCAGGATACTGAACACTTTGAGAGCCCATAACCAGATTAAAACGGTGTGCCGGAGCACTTTTATATATTTCAATGGCTTTTGTAGTAACTGTCGAAGCCGTAATATCATATTGTTCTATAGCTTGTCCCAAAGTCAGTCCGTCAACGCGACAAACTGATTTATTTACCAAGCCACCCTTGCTTAATTCTGCCAAAATACCCAAAATTCCACCGGCACGGTTTACATCTTGAATATGATATTTTTGAGAATTTGGTGCAACTTTACATAAACACGGAGTAACACGAGAAAGTTTATCCATGTCGTCCATAGTCAGCTCCACTTCAGCTTCGTGGGCAATGGCCAGAATATGAAGTACCGTATTGGTAGAACCACCCATAGCAATATCCAGTGTCATAGCATTCAGAAATGCTTCGCGGGTGGCAATAGAACGTGGTAAAACAGAATCATCACCTTCGAAGTAATATTTATTGGCATTATCCACAATCAACTTAGCAGCATCAACAAAAAGTTGTGTGCGGTTTGAATGTGTAGCTACAATCGTTCCATTACCCGGCAAAGCCAAACCAATAGCTTCGTTCAAACAGTTCATGGAGTTAGCTGTGAACATTCCCGAGCAAGAACCGCAGGTAGGACAAGCAGCGTTTTCAATTTTCTTCACCTGCTCATCTGAAACACTTTCGTCAGCCGACTGCACCATAGCATCCACCAAATCAAGATGTTTTCCGTCCAATTCTCCGGCTTCCATAGGACCACCTGAAACAAAAACACACGGTATATTCAATCGCATGGCAGCCATAAGCATACCCGGCGTAATTTTATCGCAGTTACTTATACAAACCATGGCATCAGCCTTGTGAGCATTCACCATATATTCTACACTATCAGCAATTAAGTCGCGAGATGGTAATGAATAAAGCATACCGTCGTGCCCCATGGCAATGCCATCGTCGATGGCAATGGTATTAAATTCGGCTGCAAAACAACCCAGTTTCTCTATTTCAGCTTTTACTTTCTGACCAATATCGTGCAAATGTACATGACCCGGAACGAATTGAGTAAACGAATTTACGATCGCGATAATAGGTTTACCCATTTGCTTATCGGTCATTCCATTAGCACGCCACAAAGAACGTGCTCCGGCCATTCTGCGACCTCCAGTGCTGGTAGCACTACGTAATTCCTGTTTCATTGTTTCTTTAGTTTAAAACTTTTTCAAAATAAAAAACCTTTCTCCGTTATGGTGAGAAAGGTTTTTTGTATGTTCACATACATTTATACAACGAACCACCTCACTTCTGACTTTGGACCAAAAGCACGACGAGTACGAGGACTGTATAAATGCGTTGAAAATTCATTTCTGTATTAATTTGGCTGCAAAGATAAGGTAAGAAATTGAAAATCCAAAATAGTTTGGAAGAAAAAATTGTTATTTTTGGTCAAACTGAAAGAATATTGGCTTATTTTATATGAAAGAATTATAATTGGATATAAAATGAGCAATTTTGTTACAAATGCGTTATATAAAAACATAATCTGAGCAAAGATATAACACCGAAATAGGATAAGCACACTAAATTTTTATTATTTTTGCAAGCAATTTTCACATTACCATGAACGAAAAAGACTATCAATATATTAATCATATCAACTCTCCTATTGATTTAAAAGCAATTAAACGGAATGAACTTCCGGCTGTTTGCGACGAACTCAGACAATTTATTATTGACGAAGTTTCAAAAAATCCGGGGCATTTAGGTTCCAGTTTAGGGGTGGTTGAACTCACTGTTGCTCTTCATTATGTTTTCAATACACCCTACGATCGCATTGTTTGGGACGTTGGACATCAGGCGTACGGACACAAAATCCTTACCGGTCGACGTGACCAATTTCATACTAACAGACAATTTAAAGGTCTTTGCGGATTTCCATCACCAAAAGAAAGTGAATACGACGCATTCGGGGTAGGTCATTCGTCTACTTCCATTTCTGCAGGTTTGGGTATGTCGGTAGCATCACTTTTAAAAGAAGAACCTAAACGTCAGGTGGTTGCTGTTATTGGTGACGGTGCCATGACGGGCGGACTTGCTTTCGAGGGGCTCAATAATGCATCGATGAGCAAAAATAATATGTTGATTATTCTGAATGATAATCAAATGGCCATTGATCCAATTCAGGGAGGTTTTACGCAATATCTGGTAGACATTACCACTTCACGGGCTTACAACAAGATTCGCTATAAGACATATAATGCGATGAAAAAAATAGGGTTGATAAACGAAAGAGGAAGAGACCGCATCATTAGTTTCAACAATACTGTAAAAGCCGCACTGACAAAGCAACACAATATATTTGAAGGATTGAATATCCGTTATTTTGGACCGGTTGATGGGCACGACGTTGATGAACTCGTACGTATTATGTCGGAAATAAAGAAATACAACGGACCTAAAGTACTGCATATCATTACTAAAAAAGGAAAAGGGTACGAATTTGCCGAAAACTCTGCTACCGAATGGCATGCGCCGGGTTTATTTAATGTGGAAACGGGTGAACGTAAAAATTGTGCTACATCTGCTCCAACTCCACCGCTTTTTCAGGATGTATTTGGGAAAACACTGCTTAAACTGGCGTTGAAAAATGATAAAATTGTGGCCATTACTCCTGCAATGCCAAGCGGTTGCTCCATGACCATTATGCAAAAAGAACTTCCAAACCGCGTTTTTGATGTTGGAATTGCTGAAGCTCATGCTGTTACGTTCTCTGCCGGATTGGCTAAAGAAGGTATGATTCCGTTCTGCAACATTTATTCATCGTTTATGCAAAGAGCATACGACAATGTGATTCATGATGTTGCCCTACAAAATCTGAGCGTGATTTTTTGCCTCGACAGAGCCGGTTTGGTAGGTTCGGATGGAGCAACACATCACGGATTGTTCGATTTGGCTTATATGCGCTGCATTCCAAATCTGACCATTTCAGCCCCGCGCAATGAAATTGAACTCCGGAATCTAATGTATACCGCTCAGCTTAAAGAAAGAGGACCGTATGTGATTCGCTATCCCCGTGGGAAAGGAACAATTATTGATTGGCGGAAACCATTTCAGGAAGTGGAAATTGGGAAAGGCGAATGTCTTAAAGAAGGAAAAGAGTTGGCTGTTCTAACCATTGGAACAATGGCAACAAGTGCTGCAAAAGCCATTGAATTGGTTGAAAAAGAACAAAATGTACAGATTGCTCATTATGATATCCGATTTCTTAAACCACTCGACAATGCTATGCTTCACGAAGTGGCCAAAAATTTCAAAAAGATTATTACCATTGAAGATGGGGTGATAAATGGTGGTTTTGGAAGTGCGGTGCTTGAATTTATGTCCGACAATGATTACTCAGTTCAGGTAAAACGACTTGGAATCCCCGACAGTTTTATAGAGCATGGAACACCCGAAGAACTTTATCACATGCTCAATCTTGATGCTGAAGGAATTGCAGGAAGTATTTCTAAATTTATAAAGAAAGATCAAGCATCCTAAACAGATAAGGTTAAAGCCTAACAACCTGTAAAATATAAGCCACATTATCGTGGGTATATATTTTAATTTAAAATCACCAATTTAATATCACTTTACCACACTCGCCACTCTCCATCACATCAAAACCTTTCTGAAAATCATTAATACCAAAACGATGAGTAATAACCGGAGTCAGATCAATACCGGTAATAAGCATTTGTTCCATTTGATACCAGGTTTCCCACATTTCTCGTCCATACATACCTTTGATAGTGAGTGCTTTGAAAATAATTTTAGCCCAATTCACCGTTGTATTATTAGGCAATATACCAAGCAATGCTATTTTTGAACCGTTGTACATGTTTTCTATCATGCCTTCAAAAGCGATTGGTGATCCCGACATTTCAAGTCCAATATCAAATCCATGCATAGTTAGTTGTTTAACAGCACCTTCAATTGTATCACCCTTTTGGGGATTGATAGTGAGAGTAGCTCCCATTTTTTTAGCAATTGCAAGCCGATAATCGCTCAAATCACTTACAACGATGTTTCTAGCACCTGCAAATCTGCAAATAGCAGTTGCCATAGTTCCAATAAGTCCCGCACCGGTTATTAATACATCTTCACCAATCAGAGGAAATGACAAGGCTGTATGTGTTGCATTACCAAACGGATCCATAATTGCAGCAATCTCATCGGGGACACGCGCATCCAAATGCACTACATTTTCTGCCGGAAGCGATAAGTATTCTGCAAAAGCACCATCGCGGTTCACTCCCACTCCTACTGTATTTTCGCAAACATGAAGTTTTCCCCTGCGACAATTGCGGCAATGCCCACAGGCTATATGTCCTTCACCAGTCACGCGGTCTCCAATATGAATATTTTTCACACCTCGGCCTTTATCCACAATCTCACCAACATATTCATGACCGATTGTCATGGGCGTTTTAATAGTTCGTTGTGACCATTCATCCCATTTATAAATGTGTAAGTCAGTTCCGCATATAGCTGTTTTTTTTATTTTTATCAAAACATCATTAATGCCTACATGTGGAAGCGGTATATCTTCCATCCATATTCCTTTTTCAGGACGAATTTTTACTAATGCCTTCATTTATATATTGTTGATTTTATAAAATTGAACAATCAAGTAATATTTCCATTATCATTAGAGAGTTATGGTATTCAGACTGAATGCATATTTATTGAATAGTATTCAAATTACGTTCAGGTCTTTACCTACTTTGGAAAATGCAGCAATACATTTATCCAGATGCTCCAGTTCATGAGCAGCAGATATTTGAACCCGAATTCGAGCCTGACCTTTCGGCACAACCGGATAATAAAATCCGGTAACATATATCCCTTCATCCAAAAGTTTTGCTGCCATTTTCTCCGACAATCTGGCATCGTAAAGCATTACTGCACTAATAGCTGACTCAGTAGGTTTTATATCGAACCCAGCTGATTTCATCTTTTCAATAAAGTACGCCGTATTTTTGTGTAATTTTTCCTGAAGTTCATTGGTTTCATCCATCATTTCAAACATACGTATGCCTGCAGCAGCCACCATTGGTGGAATTGAGTTTGAGAAAAGATAAGGGCGCGAACGTTGACGGAGTAAATCAATTATCTCTCTTTTGCCCGTTGTAAAACCTCCTATCGCTCCTCCAAAAGCCTTTCCGAGTGTTCCGGTTATTATTTCAATCTTTCCTCTGAGATTATAACGTTCTGTCACACCACGTCCGGTTTCTCCAACTACTCCTGCCGAATGTGATTCATCAATCATTACCATAGCATTGTATTTTTCTGCCAAAGAATAAATTTTATCTAACGGAGCCACATTTCCATCCATAGAAAATACGCCATCGGTCACAATCAACCGAAAACGCTGAGACTGAGCAACCTTAAGTTGGAGTTCTAAATCGCTCATATCTGCGTTTGCATACCGATAACGTTGAGCTTTACATAGCCTTATACCATCAATTATTGATGCATGATTCAACGCATCTGAAATTATTGCATCCTCTTCATTCAAAAGAGGTTCAAATACTCCTCCATTGGCATCAAAACATGCAGCATATAAAATTGTATCTTCGGTGCCGAAAAACCGGGCAATAGCTGCTTCAAGTTTCTTATGCAAATCCTGTGTTCCACAAATAAACCGCACCGAAGAAACGCCATAACCGTGAGTTTTAAGTGCTTTTGTGGCAGCTTCTTTTAATTGAGAATTATTTGATAACCCAAGATAATTATTAGAACAAAAGTTCAAAACATCATTACCATCTGCCACCCTGATTATAGCACCTTGTGCTGATGTAATGACACGTTCTTTTTTATAAATACCTGCTTCTTCAATACCTTTCAGTTCGTGTTGCAATAGTTCGTTATAAATTAAAACAAATACCTGATAATCAATAAAATAAGTGTGAAAACATTTGGGTAATTCATTGAAAATAAGTATCTTTAAAGATTATTCCGTAATCATAGAGATATGTCAATCAACAAACACCCA
>CAIOJS010000208.1 GCA_903858655.1 uncultured bacterium
AGAATTCATCATTACATGAATTAATGTTGTTTCATCAAATATGGAATTCCTCATTATATGGATTAATGTTATTCCATCAAATATGGAATTCCTAATGCTATGTATGCATTGTAAACACTCAATTGTGCAAACTCAGCAAAAGCTCATTTTCTGCAAAAAAAAATAGTCTAAACCCTATGCGCCTATCAAACTCAGCACCCCATTGATAAACGTGAGCGGATGGGCGGGATTACCGGGGATGTATAGGTCAACGGTGTTGTTTTGGAGGAAGGAGCGATTGACGGCGGGGCTATCGGCAAAGAGTCCGCCGCTGATAGCGTCGGTGCCTACCAGAACAATAATTTTGGGATGGGGCATAGCATCATAACAAATTTGAAGGGCTTCAGCCATGTTGTGGGCGATGGGTCCGGTGATGACGATGCCGTCGGCATGGCGGGGCGAAGCCACAAACTCGATACCGAAGCGGCTGATGTCGAACTGCACATTGTTGGCGGCGTTGAGTTCCCATTCGCAACTGTTGTCGCCGCCTGCCGAAACCTGTCGGAGTTTTAATGAAGAACGAAAGAGGCTGCGGATTTCGGGGCGCACGGCTTGGTGATTTATTTGGATGGGTGTTTGGTCGCCTGCTGTTATGATGAGGCTTTCGCGTTGGTTGGTGGCGATTTTATAGTCAGTGGTGAAGCTGATTTTGTCGGGAAACTGTTGGGCACAGGCACCACAAAAGGTGCATTTTCCTAAATCTATCGCCACAGGATTGGCGGTGATGGCACGCATGGGACAGAGGGAGGTTAAGGCTGCCTCGTCCACTGTCTGAAGGCTTATGAGAGGTCTGCCGCGAAAGATTCCCGGGACTTGGGCAGTGCGCACATTCGGAATGAATTGTTTTCCCTGATGATATAAAATCTTTAAAGTGTCGAACATGATGTTTTGAATTAAATGTTACAAATCGTGACCTGCATAAGATAGGTTGAAACTTTTGTTGCTGACGGGGAAGTCGGATATTTCGTTGTTTCTGACCGCCATAGCCAACGCCATCCAGTTGTGGAAAGAGGGGTCTTTGATTTTATAAATGAGCAGTTCGCCGTGGGCGTCGGTGATGGCACAATGACAGATTTCGCCGCGCCACGCTTCGACCAAAGTAATGGTGAAGGCATCGGTTTGAGGAGATTGAAGCAGGTTGTCATCGGCATGAGGTTCGGGAACAGTCGCAATCAATTTACGGACATATTCGATGGATTGCTTTATCTCTTCTTTGCGCATTTGCACACGGGAATAGACATCGCCATGGCGTTTGATGACGGGTTCGTGGTTCAATTCGGGATAGAGACCGTAGGGATGCGACAGGCGAATATCGCGATGGAGACCGCTGGAACGTGCTGCCATCCCGACGGCATTGATGGACAACACATCATCGTAGGACACCACGCCCGTCCGCTCGAAACGCGAAGAGGCGCTGGGGAGTTTGAACATTTGTTTGCACATTTCATTGAAGTCAGGCTCGAAAGCATCGAACACCGCCAGGAGGCGAGCTGCCAAAGCGGGCGTGAAAGGAAAGGGATTGTGACCCGCGCGAATCAAACCTTTGGACAAACGATTGCCGCCCCATTCTTGCATGAAGTTGACGATGGGTGTGCGCAAACGTCCAAAGACCGAAGCGCCCAACTGGTAGGCAATGTCGGCACATAAAGCACTCAAATCGCCTGTGTGGATGGCTATCCGCTCCAACTCCTGCGCCACAGTGCGGGTAAAATCCAAGGCGCGTGTGGGTTGGAAATGGCAAAGGCTTTCCCACAAAGAGGCGAAAGCGGTGGCATGACCTGACACGGTGTCGCCTGCGATGCTTTCTGCCAAAGTGGCACGTTGGAGGAGTTCTTTTTTGTCGAGAAACAACTGTTCGATACCGCGATGTTGATAGCCCAATTGAATTTCGAGATGGAGAATTTGTTCGCCATTGCAGATAAAACGGAAATGCCCGGGTTCAATCACGCCTGCATGTATGGGACCAACGCCCACTTCGTGCAGTTCTTCGCTTTTGATGCTATAAAAAGGATAATTGGCGATGGTTTGCGAGGTGTCGAAACGGTTAAACGCATAGCGTAGGGGTTTCAACCAAGGATGATGGATGAAGTTTAGTCCGAAGTTTTCATGAATCTCGCGTTCAAACTTCTCGAAACACAAGAGCTTGGAAGTTAAAGCCAACATGGGCGTTTCGCGCTTCACCACACAGGAGGAAACATAAATCTGGTGGGTGTTGTCATCGGCAATGCAACATATCAATTTGATGGCATCTCCGATTTTATAGCCGAAATAGTTGACACAATGGCGTTCGGGATGCTGGGTTATAAACCCTGTGTTTATCTCGAAAAAGGTGTCGTAGGAAATTTCGGGGATGGCAGCAATTCCGATGGTTTGATTATTGAGTAGTGTGATATAATTCATGGCGCATTAAATTGGAAGGTGCATTATACTTTCATTGATCAGATTCACAAATTCCACAGGGGGATTCAACCCTAAATAGATCGCCCCCGCCAAGAGTATGTATTGGGTGAGGGATTCCCAAGGGCTGATGTGCGGTGCGCTATCTTCGTTGAAACCCACGGCAGGGAGGAAAAGAATCTTGAAGATGTTTTTGCCGAAGGCATAGATAATCATGGTGAGCAGTAGTAGAATTAGGATGAGAACGATGATTTGATTGGCTTCGAATAAGGAACGGAAAATCAAAAATTCGCTCACAAACAAACCCGATGGAGGCATGGCGGTGGCGCTAATAAATCCCAACAGTATGACCAAGGCGCCTGTGGTGTTATATTTAAAATAGTTTCCGATTTGGTATATGTTTTTTGTTTTAAATACTTTGTAGATTTGATTGTATTGAAAAAACAGACTTGATTTGACTAAGGCATGGAGCACGATGTGCAACACGGCAGCGTAATAGCCAACGCCTCCTGCTGCCAAACCGAGCATCACCAAGCCCATGTGTTCGATGCCCGAATAGGCAAACATGCGTTTGATGTTTTTCACCTTTATCATATAGACCGCTGCCACGAAAACGGACAGAAATGCGGCGATGCCAATCACTAAGCTTGCCCAATGATGCAGGGAGGTGTTAGCAACCACCGAATAGAAACGGAAGATACCTACAAAACCCAAATTCATCAATACACTGGAAAGTAATGCTGCGGCAGGACCCGGAGCGGTATCTTTGGCATCAATGCCGGCGGTGTACATGGGCACCAAACCCAATTTGGCGGTGAAGCCTGTGAAAATAAACAGGAAGGCTAATCGCAACCAGTATGGGTTAAGTTTGTCGCTGTTTGCCAATAAATTTTGAAACGACAGGTCGGAGGAGCCTGCATGCATCAGCGACAGACTGAGAAATAAGATGCCGATGAAGATAAATGTGATGCTGATGGCGCAGATAAACACGTACTTCCAAGTACCTTCTAAAGCCAATTTGTTGCGATGATGATAAATCAAAGCGGAGGCAAACAGGGTGGTGAGTTCTGTGAAAATCCATGTTACGGCAATGTGATTTGAAAGGTAGCCTGCACCTATGGCGGTAATTAAACCGACGATGGCTGCAAAAAAGATACTCCTTGAGCGTGCCGGACCCTGTTGATTTTGGATGTATAAAAAGCCATGAATGGCAGCAGGAATGCTGATGACGCTTAGGGTGATCAACAACAATATTCCTAAGGCATCGAAGGTGAAGTAATCGAGTTCGGTGGCATGAAAGTGCAGGCAAGCATAAATGGTAAAGCCCCATTGTATCATTAAAAACAAACCCAACAGGCTGTAATTAATGATTTTATTCTTGTTTATAAATAGTGCTATTGCAATTGAAAAAGCTACTATAAGATATATGAGAGTTATCATGATCGTGGATTTGGGCGTTTAATAATCTTTCAAATTACTGAGTTGGTTCACATCTATATCTTTAAACACATCTCCAATTTTGTTTAAGAAGATACCTAAAATCAGCACACTGGCAAAAATATCGAGCATAATACCCAAGTTAACCAGCATTGGCATTTCGTTGCCCACGGCTAATGATAAGACAAAAACGCCATTCTCGATCACTAAATAGCCCATGACGTGGGTGATGATTTTACGACGCGAAGCAATGAAATACAATCCCGTGAAGAGGGTGGACAATGCCACAACAAAGAATATCTTATCCAAATGTGGCTCTTGTATGCTATTGGCTAAGAGAATAGTTGCCACCACGATTACGGTGGTAATAATCAGCGAAACAAAGTTGGGAAGAAAAGGTTCGGCTTCGCGGGTGATGCGGTTTCGTTTTAATATATATGCCAAAAAGAGCGGCACGGCTATTGACTTAAATATGATAGTTTCCAAAAGAATAAATATCAGATTGACGACATTTATCTCGCTAAGCTGAATGAAAACAACGAAAAAGAGTAAGACCCCTTGTAGAGCCAATACTTTAACATAGGTAAGCATACGATTGGCTATCGCCATATAAAAAAGCGTGATGAGAAAGGTTATGAGCAAAACAGCTATCATGGTTAAATGTTTTAGAGATTAAATGAATTTTCCTAATATTAATAATGCGCCGAAAAAGATAAGCAAACTCACCGATGTCAGTGCAAAAATAAACTGCGCATTGTGCCCCATCCTGAAGCGAGCCATAAAGGATTCAATAGTGCCAATAGTGATTGCAATTAAGAATTGTGTGATGAAAAATAGTGGAATGGTGTATTCGTAAGGAAAGATACCGATGAACAAATTTACGATTAAGGCACCGTAGATGGCAAACTTCAGACAGCCTGCCGAAAGAATCAATCCCAAATCGAAGCCGCTGTTTTCCAAAATCATTACTTCGTGTATCATGGTAAGTTCGAGATGTGTTTTGGGGTCGTCAATAGGCATGCGGCTGTTTTCAATCATGGCAATCATCAGCAAGACGAAGGTGGCGAGTATGGCTAATGCGTAGGTGATGTAGGAACCAAGATGCAAGGCGGAAAAGATTTCCTGAAAGGAGGAATGCCCTGTGAGCAATGCCAAGGAACCAATCAGAATGAAGAAAGCGGGTTCGGCAAACATAGAATAAAGGGCTTCGCGGCTGGCACCCATACCGCCAAAGCTGCTGCCTGTGTCTAAAGCTGAAATAATGCTGAAGAATTTGCCAAGTGCTAACACATACGCAAAGAAAATAAAGTCGCCATTGAAGCTTATCAAACCTTTTGATTGTCCAAATGGCACGATGAGCATTGCCATCACCACGGAGGAGAAATAAATTGTCGGAGCAATTTGAAACACAAAACTAGACGTTTGACTATAGACCGCACCTTTCCGAAACAGTCGAATGATATCTTTGATGGGCTGCATGATTCCCGGTCCTTTGCGTCCCGAAAATATACTTTTTGTACGGGAGATGATGCCCGAGAAAAAAATACCTGCAATAAATATTAAGGCAAAACTCAGCATATTATAATTGTTTTAAAAAGTCAATAAAACCAAGAAACTTCTCATAAATTAAAGGGATACAAATTATGGAAACAATAAAGATGATACCATATAAAATATAGAATTGTAAATTACCATTTTGGAGAAACTGAAAGCGGCTCAACAAAGATTTGATGGCTTTGATTGGGCTGTCAACAAACCATTTTTCAAGCTTATCGTATGTGACCGACTTGTAATGCACCTTGCCCGGGAAAATGCCATGAATCTCTTTCTTGTTTTTTGATAACAATAAGAAAGGTCTGAAGAGTTTGCGATAGCTTCTGACAAATGAATTGGCTGTGTATTGCAATTTTGGTGTTGGAGCGGTGTAAGAACAAGCCCATGTGGATTCTATGGTTACTTTGCTTTTGCTTAAAGCCCATTTCCGAAGCAAAAAGACAAGGGTAATAATACCAATCAAACCCCACACGCCCCAGCTTATTTGTTGCAACACATCCTGATTATATTGAAGGGTGTTGGTAGCAGGAAAAGGATTGGAAGCGAATAATAAAATAGGTTGAAGGAGTAGATTGATGAATAATTTAGGGAATACTCCAATGGCTATAATAATTAGGGTTATAAGATACAAAGGTAAGAGTTGGATAAAAGGCGGTTCTTTGATTTCGTGATGAAACTCTTTGCGAGGATTCCCTAAGAAAACTACGCCAAAGGCTTTGGTGAAACAAAGCATCGCCAAACCGCCAATCAGCACCAACCCTAAGATGGAAAAGCCAATGACGATTAAGGAAAAAAGGTTTGCATCTTGTAACCAATGGTATAAACCGGTGTAAAGAAGAAACTCCGAAATAAAACCATTAAAGGGAGGAATACCGCATATAGCAATGGCAGCAATCAAAAAGAGCAGGGCTGTTTGAGGCATCTTTTTTACCAAGCCACCCAACTGTTCAACATCTATGGTGTGCGTTGCCTGATATACATTGCCGGCAGTATAAAACAATAAGGATTTGAAAAGTGCATGGTTTAAGGTATGCAACATCGCAGCAGCAAAACCTAAGTTGGCGAGAATAGCATTGTTGCTTCCCAAACCGATACAACCTATGCCAATACCCATTCCGATAATACCAATGTTTTCGATACTATGATAGGCGAGCAATTTCTTTAAATTGTGCTGAATAATTGCCAACATCACGCCGTATAAACCAGAAACTACCGAGAAAAACAAGATGATGTAGCCAATGGTAGTGTAATCGAGTTTGATGAGTAATAGCATCCGCAATATACCAAAGATTCCGATTTTAATAATTACACCCGACATTATACCCGAAATGTGAGCGGGGGCTGCCGGATGAGCATGTGGTAACCACGTATGCATGGGAACAATGCCTGCCTTGATGGCAAATGTAACAAAGAAACATAGAAACAAGAGTATTGCAATCTTAGGATTCTCGCTAGTATATGCCGTGATGGCACTAAAATCATAGCTGCCCGTTTTGAATCGCACCCACATAAAACCGAGCATCAGGAACACTATGGAAATGTGGGATTGTATCAAATAATTCAGCCCGGCTTTGATGGTCGCCATTTTTTCATTCTCGAAAATCACAAGCATAAAAGCGGAAAGTGCCATGATTTCCCATGCAATGAGAAACGCAAAACTATTTTGTATGACGCAAATCCCTAAAAGCGCACCATGCAACAAAAGCAGCGCTATGGCATGAACGCTGATTTTGCTCTTTTGTTCCCGATACGCTTTCATGTAAAACAAACCGTAAAAACTACCAGTAATAAATACCAAATTGATGATAAGCATAAACCAACCCGACAATGCATCAATACGAATAGGGATTACATCGGAAACGATACTGCCAGGCAACATAAATTCAAACTTCTCGCCCATAAGGGTCAGCACAGCAAAATAGGAGGTTAATGTGGCATTAAGAACTATGGCTAAAAACACAACAATACCTTTCCATGCTACTTTCAAAAAAGGCATAAGCAGCATCACACATACAATGATAATCAAAAATGCTTTTATCAGAATCATTGCAGAATATTTAATGCGGTTAAAACAAAAATAGCAATGATAAACACTATGCCGTAAATAACGTACGATTGAATTCTTCCATTTTGAATAAACTTAAAATAGTTGGCAGCATACAACAAACGTCGAGTGATTTTTCTGATGAAAAAATGTTCGAAAAAATCAAGATAGCTTGAATTGTATTCGCGTTTGGAAGGAAACAGTTCTGAGGGTTTCATCTGTGTGAATTGTTTTTTTTCTATCAACAGAAAATTGAGAATCTTACTCAACGGCTTTGAAAATGATTTACCTGTATATTGCATTTTGGGTGTTGCTACACCTTCATAACCGCAGCTCCATGTGGGTTGAGAACTTTGAGATCTTCTTTTAACTATAACTGTACGGACACCCCAAAACAATGCTATTAGCCCAATGAATATCGCTGAATAGATGCTGATATTCGAAATCATCGTAGCGAAACTATAAAACCCAACAGGCTCGAATCCTAAGCGGGAGGTGGCAAGACCTTTCACGATATGGCTGATGATTGTCAAATAGATTTGCGGGAAAAACGCGACGCTTAACATGGCTGCAATAATTATATATTGCGGCAGGAGCATGAGCCGAGATACTTCATGAGGTGTTGGATTCATCTTTTCTCTGGGATTGCCTAAGAAAATAGTTCCAAATGCTTTGGTGAAAGTTAAGATAGAAATTCCGCCAATGATGCTGAGTCCTGCGAAGGTTAATATCAGCAGGCTTGTTTGACTCAAATTGCTTGATTTCATGCCTTCCAAAAGACCACTATAAATGATGAATTCCGAGACAAAACCATTGAAGGGCGGTATGCCGCCTATGGCAACGGCGCCTATCAGAAGAATCAAAGCTGTTTTCGGCATCTGTTTTATCAAACCGCCTAACTTCTCCATATTGCGGGTATGTGTCTGTTTGTAAACCGAACCTGCCGCATAAAACAGCAAAGATTTGAACAAAGAATGATTCAGCACATGCAACAGAGCGCCACCAAATCCTAGATAATATAGTAAAGGAGAACCATTGCCCAAGCCCATCATGCCGACTCCGATTCCGATGCCAATGATGCCAATGTTTTCAATAGTACAATATGCCAACATCTTTTTGAAATCATGATGAATGGCAGCGTTTAAAATCCCATACAAGCCTGTCAACACTGAGACGCTCACAACGATTTCGCCAAGTAGCAGTAAATCTGACGAAAGGAATGTGATGATACGGATGATGCCATAAATTCCTAATTTCACAATCACTCCCGACATAACACCCGAAATGTGAGAAGGAGCGGCAGGATGCGCATGAGGCAACCACGTGTGGAAAGGGATGAAACCGGCTTTGAATCCAAAGCCTACAAAAAATATCAGGAAGAGCCAAATGTTTGAATTGGCACCGAAAAACGTATGAAATGCATCGAAACTAAACGAACCCGTTTGAAAATACACCCAAATAAAACCAACGGTAAGCAGAAGGACGCTGATATGCATTTGCACGAAATAGTTGAGCCCTGCTTTTATGGTATTGGGCTTGTGATGGTCGAAAATGACCAACAACATGGATGAAAGCGACATGATTTCCCACACAATCAGAAAGGCTAATCCGTGTTGCACAACACATACGCCCAACATCGAAAGTTGGAATAATAAGAATAATATCCAATGCAAACTCAGTTTTGCAGGCTTGCTTTGATGTCCTTTTAAATAGCCGGCACCATACATCACGCCTGTTACTGCCGTGAAATTTATAATCACCATAAACCATGCCGCCAACGCATCTATGCGAATAGTGATGTTCCCCATAAACGCTCCTGCATACATCACATACTCCAAGGCATCGCCAAATAAGGCAGGCATAGCAATCCAAGAAGTGATCATGGCATTGGCAATTACCATGAAAGTTGCCAATCTTGCTTTCATTTTCATAGGCACATAAGCAATGGCTATCATCGCTAAAAGTGTGATTCCAAATGAAAGATACATCAGAAGTTCCGATTCATGCATGGTTTTTATAAATTCGAACAAGGTAGTATTATATAAAATATCAATGATTTTGACGTTAGAAAACACCGTAATTTCTTCATTCATAAGGGTTCAATCGGACGAAGCAGGCTTGAATCCATGAAGTAACAAAAGTATATCGTTATAGGATAGAAAAAACCATAAGTGTAAAAAAATTATTAACCGTTGATGGTTAATAGGGTGTGTGAGGGATTTAGAATTTTAGATTTGCTATTGTGGGATTCGGTGTTAGAGTTGTTACACAGAGATACGCGGAGGGAAAGGAGATACACAGAGATGTTTAAGACATTAGTAATTCGAAAATTCGTAAGCTGTCCGGTACACGACCTGTCCCATACATGAATTATATTGAATGTCGGGAACCATCGAGGGTGTCGGAATTCCAACTTAACATCAATTAAATCGAAGGAATTTCGAGTTGCTTGCAAATTTTCTTGCACAGCAAATCATCAATTTCATTGTGCCTTGGAATCGTAGTTTTTTTGTTCTTAGCGGGATTTTTATAAACAGTATGGCTACCTCCTTCCCTGACGAAAATGCAACCTTTCTTCGTAATATGATCAATAAAATCTTTTCGCTTCATCTTTAAGCCAAAATTTTTCTTTTAATAGTTTTCTTCCCAATATAATTGAGCTTAGTTTCTTCGCGATTAACTTCCATAATAAGTTTCAAAGCATCCAAAAGATTTACTTGAAGTTCTTTTATTGATTTACCTTGCGAAATTACTTCCGGATATTCAAGCAATTGACCAACATACCAACCATTGACTCCTTTTTCGATTATAGCAGTAAAAGAAAATCCATTAACAGAATAGAGTTTTTTTGAAACCTCCTTTTTTGATTTATCTTTATCTGAATCCAATGCCTTATCCAAAGATTTTTTCTTACCAATAGTAGCCATAAAATTAATTTTCTACAAAATTACAAAAAAAATCTTTACAAAGTATTATTATCGCTAAATTTGACACTTTGAACTTCGGTTTTGAAAAAGGCACACAGAGATACAATAGATTTGAGATTTTTGATTTAAGATTTGAGATTTTTTTACCACGGAGACACGGAGAGCTCTAAGTTACACTAAGAAAAAACAATTTAACAATCCAACAATATAACCATAAAAAAAGCCCACTCTCTCAAGCAGGCTCTTCTTTTTCCTTGGTATTTGGTATTTGGAGCTTGGTATTTGGAGCTTAACCTAGAAAAGAATCTCCGCCGAAATCATCCCGCTCGCTTGTCCTAGTTCGCCTTTGGTGCTTTCATAGATACCATAAAACCAAGCATATAACTTTTCTGTGCCCGACAAATCTATGCCATCAAATGTAACGTGCATTTTGCCCCGTTTGGCATTGCCATACAATACAAATGCATCCGTACTTATTGGCTTTGTGGTACTAATACAGCGAAACACTTTGGCAAACCGCATGCCTTCGGGCAATCTAATTACTGAAGGTGCTTCGGGACTTGCAACGCCAATCTCCATTTCGCCAATCTTATTATTATTAAGGGTGAGCACCGGCTTCAACATAGCAGTAGATTCGCTCTTGCCTTTACCGGGCTTTTTGGCAAGCGGTGTGCCAAACTTAATGTTTGCCACTGTCCAATCATTGTCGTTGCCAAAGCCGGCAATTTTTATCAATAAACGATGTCCTGTTAAACCATAACCTGAATAATCGCGAGCCAATTTGATATTTTTTCTAACAGTATCACGTTGACCCGTTGTGATGTTTGTCTTACTGGCATAAAGCTCTTTTAATGGATCTAAAATAAGGCGTAAAGAAGTCACATACGCACTTTCGGTTATGATCCAATGCCAATCTTCCCATTTGTGGGTGCCCACGCCGCTACTGCCGACACTTAATTGTAAATTGTCTAAAGCAATAATATATAGAATCGCTTTAATGACGTTTTGAGGAATGTTAGTTGTTTCCATAATGTTGAATTTTTAATTTA
>CAIOJS010000209.1 GCA_903858655.1 uncultured bacterium
CTATTTAAAGCAATGGCAAAAAATCTATAAATTGCTTATTTATAAAAAAGCTTGCATTTTCTTGCAAGCTTTTTTTCTTTTGTCTAGTAGCTTCTTCATCCATAGTTTTTTACATTACAAAAAAGAAAAAAAACCTTCTTTAATTTTAAACCTTAATAGAAAAGAATGACACACATAGTTTTTAACCTTCTGACCTTCTAAACCTCTATAATTAAACAGTATGAAAATAGAATAAAAAAAGAAGATTAGAAGGTAAGGTGGTGGTAGTTTGTTGACTGTTCTATTAAGGTTAAAGAAGAAAGGGAGAAGGTTTTTTGATTTAGGTTGTCTTTGATGAGGCATGGACCTAATAAAAGGTTGTTTAAAATGCCAGAGGATAGCGAGTTGGCACGCGCGCCAAGGATGGAAGCGGATAGCCCACAGGGGCGTTATTCAGCCCCGAGGACTATGAGCGGACAGCCTGACCCCCGTTTTTCTCGGGGGTGGCGCCCAAATAATTAAGATCCAAGTTCCAAATTCCAAGCTCCAAATTCAAAGAGAATTGGTACTTGGATCTTCCCCCTACCCAGTCACCTTCACTCTAATCCCTTCCGAATGGGCGGTAAATTCGGGTGCATACATGCATTGTATGGTGGTTACGCCGTTGGAGAAGTCGCCTTTTTGAGCTACGCGCAAAGGATATTCGAACACATAGGTTCCTTTGGTTAGCTTCGAGATGAAGAAGTTGGTGGCTGCATCGCCTGTGCTTTCGTAATAGCCGATGCCACCTTGATATTTATAGGTGGAAATCACATTGATAGGCTCGAAACCCGATGCGCGCATATCTTTCATGTGGACATATTCCATGTCTCTGTCCACGCGCAGTTCGATGCGAACCTTCACTTTGTCGCCTAACTTCAATTTGGTTTCAGCCGAGATGGGTTCTATCACGGGACCATGGTCGGAATTGCGCTCGACGAACAGTTGCTTCACGATTTTCAGTGGTGTTTCTGCAGATGTGATCTTGTCGAGTTGTTCGAAATACTGCCAATACAAAGCTCCCCATGCCACACCATCGTCGGTTTTGGTTATCTTCACTTTTCCCATCTCGGGTTTGATGGCTTCGGCTAACCATGTGGTGCGGAAATAGCCTGTTCCGGCTTGAACCTTAGTGTCGGGGAGTTTCTTCGGGTCAATCATCATATCGCCCAACATAATACTCACTTGTGGGTCTTTCGCCAACCAATCTGTTCCTCTCAACAGCAAGGCATAGCAAGCTTCGGCAGTGGCTTTGGTGGTTTTCCAATTTTGGGTCTGCTTCTGTTTGAGCAACCAAACCTTCATATCTTCAACGGACGTTTGATCGTTAGCCACTTCATCAAAACATTCAATCAACAAGGCTTGGGTTTCGATGGGCGCCTGATACCAATAATATCCATAATCTAAGTTTTTCCAATACATGCCCATCTCATCGTTGAAGATGGCGTTTTCTTTCAATGATTTCACTATATCCATAGCGGTTACCTTATCATTCAGGCGGTTCATTGCCAAAGCAATCATCCCTTGCAGGTAACGATTGTTGGGAAGCCAATATTTTTTTGCCTGACCAAAATAATACGCGAAAGCCTTAGCGTTTTTGTTTTCAATAGGTATGTCTTTGATGAAATAAGAACGCGCATATAAATATTGAATCTGAATACCTCCCAAATGATTCTCAAACATGTGAGACGGATCATAGCGCAAGAGCCATTCATAATCATCATTAAGACGGTCATCCAAATAATGCGAGCCGCGTTTCACCATGTTCCACACCCGCTGTTGGTCGCGGATGTCGCGAACGCCCAATTTATCTAAATGGCACATGCCGGTGATGATATATTGTGAGATATAACGGTCGTCGGGCATGCCGGGAAACCACGTCCATCCGCCATTGGAAAGCTGCAGCTTCTCCAATTTTTTCAATGCCCGTTCAATTTCAATTTCCATACGTTTTGCTTCGAACAAAATAGCGATATTCCGTTTGGATTGCGATTCATCTTTGGCTTCCATCACCCATGGCGTTTCCTGCAACATCACATATTTCAAATCCTGATTCTTTTCTAAATTCGACAATAAAGCATCGGGAGTCAAGTTCTTCCAACTTTCAAAAACTTCCTTGATTTTGGGACTCGAGTTCACAATATGCGTAGCAATACTGTTGGCATAAAAACGACTAAAAATCTGTTCGGTACATTCATAAGGATATTCTGCCAAATAGGGCAGCGCCTGAACAGCATACCATGAAGGATTGGAAGTGAATTCGAGTGTTAGTTTGTAATTTCGCAGGGTATTGGGATTTATAGGCATTAATCAACTTCTCAAAATTAAAGTTCTTGACCTGATTGCCCCGTATGGGCAGCGGCATAGACTCCGTGACGAGCATCTTGTTGGTCAACACAGGCACTATCATTTCTTCGCCATCGGAGAAATCGCCTGCTTTTGCCACCACTTTATAGGTGATGGCGGTGATACCTTCCGGAATGCTCAGCGTCCATTCCACCGCTTTGCTCTGACCTTTGGGTATGCCAAAACATTTCACCTGATCGTCGTTTTTCATCAGCGCATCAATGGGTTTTTGGGTTTCAGCATTGAACAACATCAAACTCACCTGTCCATTGATTGAGTCGGTGGAGAGGTTTGTTATCTTGGAAGAGAAAACAATTTTGTCGCCTTCGCGGAAGAAACGCGGTGGATTAGGCACCACCATCAAATCTTTTTGGGTGATGATTTCCTTTTGAATTTGACCAAACTTCAGGTCTTTGGTCTGCGCCAATCCCATGAATTTCCATTTGGTTAAGGCTTCGGGAACCGTGAATGAAATCACGATTTCGCCGTTTTCGTTCGTCAACAATTGTGGATAAAAGAATGCCGTTTCGTTGAAATTTGTGCGAGTCTTTATATTTCCAAAATCAAAACTCTCTCCTTTACCCAAGTGTCTGCCATCTTCAAGATTTTTCGATTTATCTTTGGGGAGGTTATTCACATCTTCATCTTCTCCTGCAATATCGCCCGCAGCAGCAGACTTACCTGTAGCTGCAGCCGGTCCGGCATAGCCTCCTGACTCTTTTTTCTCAGCAAGTTTAAACGCTCCTCCTCGAACCACACTTCTCGACATGGTTGTTACCTCTTCAGTCGCTACCACTTGGTCTTGTTCCAAATCATCATACTTATAATTGCCATCCAAACCATCTCCAAAATACCCGTAACGATAGTTATACACATCATAACCAAACCAATTCAGATAATTATACGTCCGTGCATTGTAATAAAAATAAGGATTCCAAAGGTTCGCATAGATATTGGAACTTCCAATGGAAAATCCATTGTAGGATTCCCAATTCCGTTGCATATAATAGGTGTTATACAAACTCATAAACCACGAATTGGCGCGGAAAGCATCCAAAGAAGCATCATACATGGTTGCCAACATTTCAGCAGCCACTTTCTCTCCATTCTTTCCTTTGATTTTCACTTTCCATTCCTCCTGTTGTCCGGGCAGGAGCTTATTTCTGAAGGTCTCGAAGCTGATGTCAAGCGCTTTGTTGGTGTACGGCACCTCCACATTCACATCATGACGATACACTCTGCCATGACTCACAAAGGTGAAATGCACCCCGAAATTCCCTCTAAACGATTCCTTAATCGGCACATTTATCTTTCGGAGTTCATCATTCAACTTAATAAATTGCTTCTCCACTATCTTATTTTTCGATTCCACCTCCATCAACACAGTCACATTTTTTTCTTTCGTCCCTATCAAAAACGAAGCATCCTCCCCGGGTTCGCCCTTTGCTTTTATCACCGTGAACCAATCAAAGGTATTCGTAGGGATAGTTTTATCGTTATTGGAATACACCGTGAAATACGAATACGATTGCACTTGCTCCCCATACTTATCCGTAGAAGTAATCTCCAACATATACTGCCCCGATTGCCATGAAGCAAGATTTTTCATACGCAACAAAGAATCCTTTTGAGTATCAAAAGCCACATTCATAGTTTCCACATCCTTCTCCCATTTCGAAGTATTGTTTTCATCGGCAAACAAATCATACGGGAACCATTGGTAATAGTCGCTCTTCACAATCTGAGGCATATCAGGCTTTGCCCACAATCTATTGCGGAAAGGCTTCTCAGGCTGTTTCAATTTATACACATGAATTCTCCCCTTGGCATATTCATACGTCCCACTCAAATTCGTTGTAGCAATCACATAGTCGTCCGTTGAGCTCTTCTCAATCTCATCCGGCAGGTTCACCCCTACCATCAAGGCTTTGTATGCCGCCGAAACATTAGTGGTTGACGAGCGCGTCTCCCCATTCACATCCGTTACATCCGCTATCACCTTATACGTAAACGTCGGCTCGGATTTTTTGCTAATCTTATAATCCGGTATCGCTTTAAACTCCACCGTAAATTCTCCCATATCATTCGTTACGCTTTTGCCGCTGCAGATTTCCATTTGCGCCGATGAAGGATAATATCCATACCAATAATACCACCAATAAGGAAAGGTCGCCGTCCGCACCACCCTGTAACTGACCTGCGCATTGTCTATATTCGAGCCTGAGTACGCTTTTGCCGTTCCTTTCACCGTAACTTTCTCTCCCAATTTATAACTCCCTTTCACAGGCTCAAACTCCACTTCAAACTTCGGACGCTTATATTCTTCCACCGAGAAATACAAATTTCCCCATGTATCCCCAATATGCATCTGCCCATTCAACGAACCCGTCGGCAACACAAACTGCCCGCTAAATGTGCCGTATTCATTGCTCGTCAACTTCAATTCCGACACTTTCTGATAATTCACATCATACAACACCACCGTCGTTTCCACCCCGGGCTTAATCACCGTGCTTTCTCCATCCGTCTCCATCAAAATCCCCTTGAAATACAGCGTCTGTCCCGGACGATAAATAGCCCTGTCGGCAAAATAAACTGTCTTCAAATACTTCTTTGCAACAGAATTATAGTTCCTATATTGATAGAAATTCGCCGTCTTCAACACATCATTGTTCACCACATCATTGTTCAACGTCAGCTCCACGTAGGAAGTATAGTAATCATTTTCACTCGGCATCGTCTCAAACATGCCACTCTCATCCGTATAAAAATGCCCCGCCTTGCGATACTCATATTTCCTTGTTGCGTAATTATACACCTGATGATACACCTGTGCCGAAACCCCACTCAACGGCGTCCCACTCTCTCTGTTGGTAATCGCAAACTGCACATTCCCATTCGGCAGGGTCCGATTCATATATGCCATGCTCGAAACCCAATAATCGGCATAACACACCGCATTTTTCTCCAACGAGAAATCCTTATCCGACCCTAGTAATATAATGTAGAAACCCGCACCCAACTCCGGCAATTTTATCTCAGTCGTATGCCCTTGATAGTCCTTCGGATCAGTCAAACTCACCGCAAACTCCTTCAGCGGACTCAACTTCAGATAGGCTTTCACCAATTTATCGTTATAATAATCCGTTTCCTTCAACCTATCGTTCCATGCATAATCCACTTTGCAGATACGCACAAACACCTCATTCAAATTCTTATAACCCAACAAACCCCTGTAAGGCTTATTCGGCGTATTGATTTCCTCCGTGGTCAACGTGAGCGACTTCTCCGTGATTCTCGATTGCAGATACTGACAATTCTTCGTCCCAAACGCATCAGGAAACTTATCTATGGCTTTCTCACAAATCCCATACGCCTTCTTCAGCAGCCATCTATCGCCTTCATCCTTGCTTGTCGCATAATTCATGCCCTTCAAATAATAATAATTTGCTATCTCATAAATCACTTCCGACGATGACGGAAACGACTCAAACCTCTTTTGCAAACCCTCCAACGCACTCACATATAGCGTATCTTTGTCGGGATGTATCGTCTTCTGCTTTATAAACCTCAAACGCTTCAAATCATTATCAATCAAAATCTGCGGATCGGTATCCGAGGCATGAAACTTCAACAAATCCTGAAAAATCGTAGCCGCATAATAGGTCAACGAAAACGCATCAGGCGTCTCAATCTTCTCATTCATAAACGTATCATACGGCTCAAAAAACAACTCCTTATCCATCTCAAACCTATTGGCAGGGCTCACCAAACCCGGCTCCTCATTCATAAAAAAGTCCACCGCCCGATGCGCCAAAAAATCAAACAAAGTTGGGCGCATCTCCGGCGAATTCGCATAATTCGTAGCCAACAGCGCCTGATACGTATTGATAGACGTCTTCTTCAAACTATCCCCATTCGCCAACGAAAGCTTATAATTCTGAATCACCTTCTCGATAATCTTCCTCAAATCCCACGTCCTGATATCCTTCGGCACAAAATCAACCGTCTCCGTCCGATTCAAAAACCTGTATCTATTATTCGTATAATACTTCCAATACACCTCTGCCGTCATAGATTGCAAAATCGGTTTCGCCGGAAAATGCGCTTCCGCCGCCTCCTGCTCCAAATCGCCAATCTCCTTCACATAATCATCGTCCGAAATATACGACTCCAACTTCAGCTTATAAATCACCGCCTTAATAAAATTATCCGTATTTCCCTCCGCCTTTGCCTTCCCATAAATCACCTCCACCACTTCAATCTCCGTGCGCGTCAGTCCTTTCTTCTCCAACGAATCCGCCTTGCCCCACAACTTTCCATAATCATCTCGCTCCGAAATCATCTCTTTCATACTCCGCTCATGCACAAACAGCGGAACCACCACCGTAACTGCCATAGCCGCAACCGACACCATCAGTATCGCCGCAATAATTTTAAATGCCTTCATATCTTAAATATTTTAGTTTTCAATAATGGATGCAATATCGGAATAATTCCATAAACAGAGATGAAATATTTTTATTTTCTCCAACTTTAAATACTTTAGGCA
>CAIOJS010000210.1 GCA_903858655.1 uncultured bacterium
GGAATTTGAAGAAAATGATGCAAAAACTCAAAGAAGAATTTTTGTGCTTCATTTTTAGGATACTTTTTCAGCAAAAATTAATTTTAACCGTAGCCCGAAAAATGACTTTATAAGGAACGACTATATACGCAAGTGCGTAATATATATTAGGAGGGTCCAACTCCTATATACGCAAGTGCGTAATGCCTTTTAGGAGATTACTTTGCCTATATGCTCAAGTGAGCAAAGATATCATAAACTATTAGTATCTTGCAAAATTGTCAATTCCGAACTATGAACTCCAATCTCCAAACTATTCTCCCCCCTGATAATACCTCAAGTCGGAGTGTCCGTTGGTATCGCGATAGATATAGACCTGATTGGGCTTCGGTTTGGAGATGATTCTGCCTAGCAAATCATAAAGTGTGTAATCTGTTTTGATGGGAGTAATCGGATGCTCCTTGATGCCCGAAAGGAGGCAAGCGCTATTGATGTCGGTAACGAAATAAGGCTTGGAGCCGAGCATGCCCACCCCATAGTTGACCCATACTTGATACACGCCTGTGTCGCTCACGGTGATACTCTGCGTGGTGTCGCCAGTTGACCATACATAGGATTGATAGGAAGCGGGCGCCGAAAGCGTGATGGCGTTGATGCCCTGAGAGCAGGAAATGGCGGGGCGCGGAAACGTGAAGGGCAAATGATGGATGAAAGCACGATAGCACACCACGGTGTCGGGAAAAAACCATTGCGAGATTTTGTTGCCCGCATCGTCTAAGAAATCAATGCTAGGGTTCGGACGTCGCGAGTTGCCGTAGTTTATCAAATGATTGCCATCAGCGGTGATTTGATGGCTGCCCATAGATTGGGAAAAGAAGGTGGGGATGGGTTTGTATTGCCAGATTCGGGTGGCAGTGTGGGCAAGGGTGTCGAGGGAAAACACTAGGGCACGGGTGTGTTTTGGGGTGGAGGTGTTGGCATTGTCGAAAAATGATATGCTGCCGTCGGCATGATAACGCACGTCGTGTTGTCCGCTGAAACCATTGTCGTTGGTGAAGGTGAAAGAGTTTGATTTGCCGCCCAAACGCCACATCACATTGCCGTTGTCGTGGTTGATTTTATAGATGGAATTGAGATGGCGAAAGGAGACCAAGAGGTTGCCATCAACATCTTCGGAAATAGCATTGCCGTGCGCATAATCAAAATCGGTGGAGTCGTATCCGAATTGGTTGTAGGTCTGAGTGGGAAATATATGTTTAGCACTATTCCATTCAAACACCAAATTGTGAGCGGCATCATATTCCTGTATCCAATAGGATCTGACAGTTGTGGAGTGGCTGCCCTGAATGCCGCCCGTGAAGCTGTAAGCGCTCAAATCCATTATGGTATCTAAGCGCACAGCATAAATAAAATTTCCGTTGGATAATACCTGAAATTCATGCGGGTCAATAGGAGTGTTGTGGTTGGAAGGGAAATAATGTGTTATCTGAAAGGTTGAATCCATCAGGTTGAAACAATTGCTAGGATTGACGATGCCAAATTGATTGAAATAGCTGAACTGATGAATTTGGGGGAAGTATTCGAAATTGCTGAAGCCCGAAGTGGTGTTGGCAGAAAACCAAACTATATAGCCATCCTTATCGAACAACATGGCTTTCGATCGGATGTAGTCGGGAGAGGTTGGGGAGTCGTTGAATTTGAAGGGATCTGCAAGATAATAGCCATAGTTTGTGGTGTCGAACTGCACAAATTCGTAGGGATATACCCTTCCGACAGGCACAGGTCGGTTATAGTTTTGGCAAAATGATACCGAGGATATACATCCGAAGATAATCCAAAAAAGTATGCTGCAATATTTCACTAAGTGATTCATTTTTGTTTTTGAATATGAAATCAAGTGCAAAGATATACATTTTTAGATATAAGCGCAGGTTAATTTATTTAATTGGTGGATTTAGTCAATTGGTTGAAGGACGGAAAGGCTGTAATGAAGAACATAGCGTATGCAATACGCCCCTAAGAATAGCTGATATGTGGGGATTTATTGGATGACTTGGGCGGCAGTTTCTTGTATCCAACCGTCGCTGCCATTGGCAATACGGACTTCTATCCATGTGCCGACTTTGTCGGTGATGCTTACTTTGGTGCCCTCGTGTATCACAAAAATATCCTGACTAGCGGGATCAGGAGAGCTTTTTACATTGACTGTAGGCTCAAAGATAATAGCTTCGCGTGCTAAATGAATTCCACTATATTGATTATAAGCATTGATTCCTGCAACAATGGAGACGCAAACGAAAATCAATCCTGCCCAAAAAGTAATCTTGCGTATGCGGATGGTATTTGCCATCAAATAAATGGCAATGAAAATAAAAAATAAAAACAAAAACACGACACTCATTGTTGCCCAAACATCCATAGAAAACCATTGACGAAATTGAACTATCCATCGTTTGTAGAAAGGTTGTGGAAGTTCTTCAATCTTATCCATGATTTTGGTGTTGCACACCTGAATGTTGAAATCTATCTTATCATCAGAAGGGTCTAGTTTTCGCGCCTTTTCTAAATATAAAAGTGCAGAAGCATAGTTTTTGGTTTTGAAATAGGCGTTGCCGAGATTGTAATAAAGCTCAGAGGATTCGTAACCCTTGGCAACGACTTGTTGATAGAATTCGATGGCAGCATTGTATTTGCCGTCGGTGTAGGCTTTGTTGCCCTGGGAAACTAGGTCATTATAGGGAGATGAAGATACAAAAATGGCTTGAAAACAAATAACTAAAAGCAAAAATATCTTTTTCATAAATGTTTCTATTTAAGTTCCTGTTCAGTTTGAGAGATGATTGCTACGGCATCGTTATAAATAGATTCCATAGTGATATTGGCGGCTGCAGGGGCAAAACGGGCGAACTCACAGTTGTTTAATATCTGGATAAATTTATCGCGGATGGTATCGGAAACCTTTTTTTCTGTGAGCATATCTTGCGCGGAATCGAGGGAGAGGTTTGCCAATGGGATTGAAAACTTATCGCTGATATATCCCCACAATGCTCTTGATAATTCAATATAAAACTTGGTTTCGTCTCCGGCTTTCATGAAGGCATTGGCTTGTTTGAGACGCTTCAATGCTATTTTTGTTGCACGTTTGTGTTTCAACAACACTGTATTGCTGTGCAATTTGATTCTACGACGCATCAACACAATGAATGCCACAAAAAGTGCAAATGGCAATAACAATAAGATAAAATACCAAGGTGAAGCAAAGAAGAAACTGCCTTTCGGATATACTTCAAATGTTTTATTGTTGATGAATTTAATATCGCTGCCAATGTATTTAATATCTTCTTTGTTGGTCGAATTGGTGATGTTGGCGGCACTGCCATCTCCTTTGCCCACCTTTATGGTTAGTTCTCCTGATGATAGCGTCGTGAAGGCGTGTTTTGTTTTATCGAAATAACTAATCGTAATAGGTTTCAATTTAAAAGTTCCAGGTGTTCGAGGTATTATTAAATAATTGAATGTTTTACTTCCCGAAATTTCACCTGTAGTTGTAGAAATATTTTCGTTTATCTGAGGGTCATACACCTCAAAGTCGGGAGGAAACTCGACATTTAATTTGTCGAGTAAACTCAGGTTTCCTTTTCCACTTACTGTGATGTGAAGGTTGATGGCTTCGTTGGCTTTCACGTCGTTCTTGTCGAGTTTGGTATCCATAGTCAGCGAGCCTACAAAACCACTGAAATCATCGGGTTTGTTCGCACTCGGTAACTCCGTAACATTGATGCTTAAAGCATTGGATTTAAGAGTCCTTTTTACGTCTTGGTATCCAAAGGAAAATTGGTTTTGGAAGAACGGATCGTTGAAGAAACTTCCGAAAGGATTGCTGGCTTTATTTTTAACTTGAACCTGAGCAATAGCTTCTACTTCCAATGGATCAATAGAGAGTTTGCCGGTTTTTTGCGGGAACAGTGCTACCTTGCGGATTTCTGCAACAATATACTTTTGACCGTTGATAACTTCATTATATTGTTTGGCTTTGTCAGTGCCTTTCAAAAGGTCGTTTGACCAAAAACCGGAAAAAGAAGGAAGCTTTTGAATAGAATATTGTGAGATTTGAACACGGGTATAAAGCTTATAGGTAACGGTTAACTGCTCTCCTTGCATTACGGAACTTTTATCTGCGAAAGCTTTAATGAACAAATCAGTGGCAGAAGCATCGGCAGCTTGTGTCTGCTGATTTCCCTGTTGTTTGTTACTAGCTGTTCCAGTATTTGACACATCGATAGTCAGCGGATTCGATGTGACCCATTTCCCATTAGATTTTGCTTTTGCTGCATCTATGGTAAACTTGCCTGCTTTTGTTGGAGAAACAGTGTATATCCAGCTTTGAGTGGTTTCCATGACCGTTTTTCCGTTGACAACAGAGATATTGCTACTCGACGAAGTATAGGGACCACTAGCTCTAAAGTTAGCAAATGAAGGGGGCTGAAAACTTTCGCCTTGTCCGCCCGATAAGGTAAAAGTGATTTGCACCGAGTTGTTCAACCCAATGCTGTTGGCACTAGCAGTTGCCGTAAGTTTCTGCGAATAGGAATAAAATGGGCATACTGCAAGCAACAAAATAATTATCAAAACACTATATTGAAATCTCTTCATCCTGAATTTTATTCTAATATTATGATATGGTATTTAATCCTATTCACTATAATTTATTTCCTTCTTACCAGTCTTTTTCAATACTATATTTAGCATTGGATTGGTTTTCCTTTTCCTTCTTTTCCAAAAGATTTTTCTCCTTATTCTGCAAAGCATTTAGCATACGTTCAGCATCTTCCTTGGATATTTGGTTTTGCTGATTTTGTTTCTGTTGATCCTTTTTCTGCTGATCTTGTTTCTGTTGATCTTGCTTCTGCTGGTCTTGTTTCTGTTGATTTTGTTTGTTCTGCTGTTGTTGCTGCTGTTGCTGTTGTTGGATTAGCTTCTTTTTTGCGTATTCCAGATTGTATTTTGTTTCGAGGTCGTTGGGCTTTTGTTTGAGTGAACTTTTATAAGCATCAATGCTCTCCTGATATTTCTTTTGTTGCAGCAAACAATTGCCTAAGTTATGATATGCTTGTGCTGCCATATCTTTTGAAATATCAGATTCCGTAAGGGTTTGAAATACTTTAGCTGCCTCTTCATATTTTTGTTGCTTATACAATGCATCGCCGAGGTTAAACATCGCTTTCGCATAATTGTTCTGCTGCTCGAGCGATTTGCGATAATTGATTTCTGCTGCCTTATAGTTGCCCTTATCGTATAAACTATTTCCGGCACGCAGTTCTTTAACGGCTTGCTGTCCGAAAACTTGAGGGACGCTAATCGTAATAAGTACTAGGACTACTATGCTAGCAAAAAGCATCCTTATGGTGTGAAAAGTGTTGTTTAGCATATTCGTATCTTTATTTGAGTATTCGTTTTTTTTCAAAGAAATTCAAATTACGTGTCAAGCGGGTTTTTCGTTCAAAAATAATAAACTCTATTAATAAAATCACCAAACCAAAAACGATAAAATACACGTATGTATTATTATATTCTGAATAAACTTTAGCTTCGTAGTTCTTTTTTTCCATCTTATTGATTTCATCAAAAATGGCATTTAAACCAACATCGTTAGTGCTTGCCCTTGCATAAGTGCCTCTGCCGACATTGGCAATTTGCTGTAACATGGGTTCATTGAGTTTTGTAACTACCGTGTTCCCATCACGATCTTTCTTATATTCGATATTGAAACCTTTCATCCCGATAGGAATAGGTGAGCCATTTTCGGATCCCATGCCAATGGTATGAACGATGATACCTTCTTTGATAGCATTTTGAACGGCAGGCAGCGCTTCGTCTTCATGGTTTTCTCCATCCGTTATAAGTATTATTGCTTTTTTATTTTTGCTGTTCTTATCAAAAGATGCTGTTGCCAATGTAAGGGCTTCGCCTATGGCTGTTCCTTGATTAGGAATAATATCGGGATTGGCACTCATCGCCAACATTTTTGCCGTAGCATAATCGGTAGTGATGGGAAGCAAGACCTGAGCAGCACCTGCAAACACGACGATGCCGATTTGGTCTTCATCAAATTTATCAATAAGTTTCGATATAGCCATTTGAGCTCGTTCAATACGACTGGGTTTGATGTCTTGTGCCAACATACTGTTGGAAACATCAAGTGCAATAATAATATCAACGCCTTTGCGCTTCGTTTTATCTAGTTTCGAACCTATCTTTAAATTCACCACAGCGCAAACCAAAAGCGCAAAAGCCACCATCAATAATACGAATTTCACGATTGGTCGTCCGCTCGAATAGTCACCGACCAATTGCTGAACAATCTGTGTGTTGCCAAATTTCTGAATGGCTTTCTTTCTGCTACGCAGCATCCATAGAAATAGCAGCACAAATAAAGGAATTGCGGCTAGGATGCTTAATAATATCAAATGATCAAACTCTACCATATTCTTTCTTTCTAAGGTATTTTTTTGAAAATTGTATAACGTAAAACTATTTCCAACAAAAGTAATCCAAGTGCAATCAAAGTGAAAATAAAATATTCGTCATGTTTGTTATTATACTTGGTGACGTCAATCTTTGATTTCTCTAACTTGTCAATTTGGTTGTATATCTGTTCTAGTTTTTCTTTGTTGGTTGCTCTGAAATATTGTCCCCCTGTTGTCTCTGCCACTTGCTTCAACAAGTTTTCATCAATCTGCACATCAATATTTTGGTATTGAATGCCAAAAGAAGTTTGAAAAGGATAAGGCGCTTTACCCATAGTTCCCACACCAATTGTGTAAACACGAATGCCGAATTTCTTTGCAATTTCTGCGGCAGTTTGTGGATCGAGAGACCCCGTATTGTTGATACCATCCGTGAGCAGAATAATCACTTTGCTCACCGCTTTGCTTTGTTTAATATGCGCGATAGACAGTCCCAATCCATCGCCAATGGCAGTCCCATCCGTAATCATGCCGCTCTTTACTTCGGAGAAGAAGGATTTCAATACTTTATGATCAATCGTAAGCGGACATTGCATAAAAGCTTCTGAACTAAAAATTATAAGCCCGATTCTATCTGTAGGTCTGCCATCAATAAATTGAGCAGCCACCTCTTTAGAAGCCTCCAACCGATTGGGTTTGAAATCCTCGGCAAGCATACTTCCTGAAATATCCAATGCCATCAAAATATCAATACCTTCCACCTTAAAATCATTTTTGTCGAAACTCTTTTGAGGTTGCGCTATGATAAAAATAAGCACGGATAAGAGAAGCATGCGCAAAATAAATAGAACATGCATCATGCGTTGACGGAACGAAGGACGAACTTTTGTAATAGTAGAAATATCAGAATACCCGATGGAAGTCGTCGAAGTGTTACGTCTTAAAATGTACCAGACAATAATAAGAGGCACTATCACTAATAGTAACAAAAACCAAGGTCGCGCCAATATGATAAATAAAATTAAAAGTGGCATGTTTTATTCAGTTTTAGGTTCTTCAGATAGTTCAGGCTCTTGAATTGCTTCGACTTTTTCTTCCGCAGCTTTCACTTGTTTGGTGTTCTCCACAAAAACAACAGCGCTCTTTAAACTCGCATCATGTTCGTCAGGCAAAGGATTGTATTTTGCAAACTTAACCATATCGGCGCGTGTAAGAATTTGCTCTAGCCTTCTCAACTCCTCTGCCTCCGTGATCTTTACTTTCAAGGACATCATTATATCGTAGGTGGTCATTTCCATGGCAATAGTTTCGAAGCGTTCTTCAACATACACTCTCAAAATATCTGTCAAAACGGAATGGAATTCTTTTATCTTACCTCCCTGCCAAAGCTTTTCGTTACGGAGTTTTTCAAGTTCCGATAAAGCTTTTTCATGAGCAGGAACTTTCGGCTTAAATTGCAAGTTGATAATCTTTTCTTTTCTGCGCAGCTTGCGAATTATATAAATCGTCAACAAAATCAATAGCAAACTGCCAAGGATTATGGAGCCCCATATAAGAATTTCCCTTAACGTGATGGGTTCATGGTAAGGCGCTTTAATATCCTTAATTGCCTTGGTGGTGTCCACAGCTATGGTATTGATATAAATAGTGATTGGCGAAGTGTTCACTGACAATTTTGTGGTATCGCCCGGCATGGTATATAGGAATTGAAGCGGAGGAATAACAAAACTGCCAGAATCGAATGATGCAATATTGATAGTTTGGGAATAGGTGATAAGCTTTTTATCAGCCGAAAGCAAGGTGTCTAGCTTTGAGCGCGAAATCACTTCCACTTTACTACATAAGGTATCGGCAATAAACGGCAGGCTCACTTGTGCTTTGGTGGGAAATGATGCTTTAAAGTTATATTTAATATGGTCACCAATTAACACATGATTGGTATCTATGCTTGCCGAAGCACTTGCATTTTGCGCGGAAGCTAGAGCAGGTAAAAGCAATACCAATATCAGAAAACAATATTTTTTTATGGATTCAATGAGTTTCATACGGATTTATCTTGCACTACGTTTTTTAAATAAAGTCATAAGCGGTTTAATATAATCTTCATCAGTTTGAATGGTTGCCACATCTATATTGCTTTTCAGGAAAACCTCTTGCAATTTCTTTTCATGTTGTTCCCATCTGAATTTATGTGTGTTTCGCAATTCTTTACTCGAAGTGTCAGCCCAATGAATGGCTCCTGTTTCAAAATCGTGAAACTTCACCAAGCCGATATCGGGCAATTCTGTCTCGCGATGATCCACAATGCGCACACCCACCAAATCATGTTTGCGGGAAGCAATTTTGATGGCATCAGCAAAGTTGTTGTCCATAAAATCAGTAATCAAAAAAGCGGTACATCTTTTCTTGATGGCATTGGTCAAAAACTTTAGAGGTTCAGAAATGCTCGTGGTGGACTTCTCAGGTTTGAAGTCAACCAACTCCCTTATAATTCTTAAAATATGTGATGTGCCTTTCTTGGGAGGGATGAACTTCTCTATCTTATCACTGAAAAATATCACACCCACCTTATCGTTGTTTTTAATAGCTGAAAAAGCCAATACCGCTGCTATTTCAATAATCTTCTCCGATTTCAATTGCAGCTTTGTGCCAAATTTGTTCGAACCACTCACATCAATAAGAATCATCACGGTGAGTTCGCGCTCTTCTTCAAATATCTTTACAAAAGGATGATTGAAGCGAGCCGTAACATTCCAATCTATGGAACGGATGTCGTCGCCAAACTGATATTCGCGCACTTCGCTAAATGCCATACCACGTCCTTTGAAAGCACTATGATACTGACCTGAAAATATCTGGTTAGTAAGCCCGCGCGAGGTAATCTCTATTTTTCGTACCCGTTTTAATAATTCTGCTGTTTCCAATTTTCAAAAGTAAAGATGAATTATAACTTCCTAGGGAACTTCAACACTATTCAAAATCTCATTAATGATTTCTTCTGTGGTGATGTTTTCGGCTTCCGCTTCGTAGGTCAAACCAATACGGTGGCGCAACACATCATGACAAACGGCTCTGATATCTTCACGATACACATAACCTTTTCTTTTAATGAAAGCGTATGCTTTGGATGCCAAAGCCAAGAAGATGCTAGCACGAGGTGATGCTCCATAGCTAATCAAGCCTTCAAACTTTTTCAGATTGTATTTGGCGGGATAGCGTGTAGCGAAAACAATGTCCGTGATGTAGTTTTCAATCTTTTCATCAATATAAACTTCTCTCACCAAATTACGTGCTCTGGTGATATCTTCTATCTTTATAATAGAATTGGTCGTAAAAGTACTGTTGCCAACATTTTGACGCATGATGAGTTTTTCCTCATCTTTGGTAGGATAACCAATCACCACTTTCAGCATAAAACGATCCACTTGCGCTTCGGGCAATGGATAAGTACCTTCCTGTTCAATGGGGTTTTGCGTAGCCAACACTAAAAAAGGTTCGGGCAACGGAAACGTCTTATCCCCTATGGTAACCTGACGTTCCTGCATAGCTTCCAACAAAGCACTCTGCACTTTGGCAGGCGAACGGTTGATTTCATCCGCTAGGATAAAGTTGGAAAAAATAGGTCCTTTACGAACATTGAACTCCTCATTCTTCTGACTATAAACCATAGTACCAATGAGGTCGGCGGGGAGCAAATCCGGTGTGAATTGTATCCGGTTGAATTTTGCATCAATAATACCGGCTAATGATTTTATGGCAAGGGTTTTCGCCAAACCGGGAACACCTTCCAATAAAATATGTCCGTTGGACAAAAGTCCGATGAGTAAACGTTCGATCATGTGTTTTTGACCGATTATCACTTTACCCATTTCCATACTGATCATATCAACAAACGCACTTTCGCGTTGTATCCGATCGTTAAGTTCTCTAATATCAATAGTTTCTTGCATAAATAATAGATTTTTTTTTGGGCGACAAAATTATTAAATTTTCATAATTCAATTCAAGTACTTTCATGTTAAAAAATGTTAATCACAAATGCGTAAAAGAACAGCTTTAACGGATGTTAAAAACATAGTTTTAAAAAAAATATTGCGATAACTAAAAAAAATAGTTACGGTGACAAAATAAATCCGTAATTTTGTAGAAATATTGAAGTTTTCAAAAATCTATTATTCATTAAAAATCTAAAGAACATGATGAAAAAATTATTCTTAATCCTTATGATTGCTGCGCTCGGCTTGAATGCTTACGCACAATGGACAAACAAAACGATGGTTTATGGAGCCTTGACTAGAAACTACAGGGTGTATAAATCTCCGAACTATAGTGCAGCAAATCCTGCCTCTATGGTGATCACCTTGCATGGTTTGGGCGATAACATGAACAACTTCAGCAATATCGGGTTCAATTACATTGCTGATACGGCTAACATCATTGTGGTGGTGCCACAAGCGGTGGATGATGCTTTGTTGGCAAGTGTTTATGGCACGGGCAATGGCACCGCATGGAACTCAGGTGCAGGTTTCTCGGGCTATTATCCCAACTCCACCGTGAACGATGTAGGCTTTCTCAACACACTTATTGATACCGTGAAAGCCAAATATGCTATTAACCCCCAACGCGTGTATTGCTGTGGCTTCTCGATGGGAGGCTTTATGACGCAACGCATGGCTTTGCAATCCAATTTGCAGATAGCGGCTTTTGTTTCTATGTCGGGAACCATTGGCACGGGGGTCACTTCTTTTGCCCCGGGACGTGCGGTGCCTATTGCTCATTTCCATGGAACTTCTGATTCAACCGTGTATTATGCGGGCAACCTATATGGCATAGATGCCGATTCTTTAATACATTTTTGGGTAATCAACAATGGCTGCAATCCCGTGCATGATTCTTTGCGCTATGCACATACAGGTACTGATACCATCAAAATTGACCGCTTTCGTTATGCAGGCACGAATCCCAATCAGGATGTGTGGTTCTATCGCATGATAGGGGCTACCCATACGGTGCTTTTTGCTCCCGCAAGCGACATCAATGAGGTGATGGAAGCATGGCTCTTTATGCGTCGCCACACCAATCTCACCGCAGGCATAGCCACCCAAAAGGATATGGAACGCACCCTGCAGGTGTATCCAAACCCTGCCACCAATTTTGTGGATGTGTTGCTGCCCGAAACCAAAGACGCTTCCTACACAGTGGAATTGTTTTCCATACAAGGTGCCTGTTTATATTCCACGCAAGTGAACGACTCATTTCATCAGATTTTGTTGGATGATGCGCGCTTCTCCAACGGCATGTATATCCTCAGAGTTACGGGCAACGACATCAATGTTTCGCAACGAGTGATGATTCAGAGGTAAGCTCTGTTTGCATGGTTAAATTGTTGAATTGTTATATTGTTGGGAGGAGAAGTACTTAAGGGACTTAAAGTGTTTTGTTGAAAGTTATAAATTTATAAA
>CAIOJS010000211.1 GCA_903858655.1 uncultured bacterium
AAAACCATCCCACCCCATGGTGTAATCTCTTTATTGGTAAAGGATATATCAAATTCCATAACTCATTTTTTTCTAATGCTACGCATTAGGATTTTGAAGCAAAAATAATCATTTATTTTCTATTGCGGAATTTGGGTTTAATTAAAAAAAAAAGCCCGCTGAGACAAATCAGCAGGCTTTTTGATGCAAATCAAGCTATGAAGCTATCGTGTATTATTTTTTCTTAGCTTCGGGCAACCATTCGCCTTTGAAGATGTTAGGAGTTGAATAGAAACGATTGGCAATTTCTATCAGTTTCTCGGGAGTGATAGCTTTTAGGCGTTCTTCCACGGTGAGGATACGATTGGGGTCAACACCATTTAGATAAGCAGCTTGCAGTTGATTTAACCAGAATTGATTCTTTTTGATGTTCACTTTGTAGCTAATCAAAGCAGGTTCGCGTACACCAGTCCAATCTTTTTCGGTGATGCCGCCCGGTTTTTTCAATCCTTCAATCAAACTCATGAAAGCTGAATCCACTTTAGTGATATTGGTAGGACTGCATGGGAAATAGGATTGTAAAATAAATTCTTCTTTAGGATATTTGGCGATAGAGCCATAGATGCCTCCACCATATATAGCACTCATTTTTTCGCGTATGGTATCGGTTATTTTGTTGCTCAACACACCATTCAATTGTCCGAGCCAGAAATTATCATCAGCATTGAAAGCTGTTGCTCCGGTGATATAATGGGTCAACATGGCTTTTTGTTCGCTGCCTTTGTGCAGGGTATAGCTATGTTTTCCTTTAGCAAGGCTCATACCAAGGTCTCCATAAGCAGCTTTAGAGGCTTTTGCCTGCATTCCGCCGATATATTTTATGATTAATGGCAAGATTTGTTGTTCGGTGAACGAACCTACAATGGTGTAATACATACCGGATGGGTTGCCAATTCTGTCGAGATAAAATGCCACAGCGTGGTCGAGGTTAATCTTGTCATAATCCGAAGGACTTTCAATTTGATGTGCACGCACATTACCTTGATAAAGCAGATTATATACGGTGTCGGCAAACAAGTTTTCAGGGTTTTGTTTGGTCAATTCCAATTGTTGTTTGGAGCGGGTTAAAAATGATTTATACGCTTCAAGATCCATGCGAGGTTCGGTACATTTCAGATACAAGAGTTGGAACATCGTTTCCAAATCCTTGATGGTGCTGTTACCAGTGATATATTCGGTGTAGGTGTCAACAACAGGAGATATTTTTACATTTTTTCCAGAAAGGAATTTGTCCAAATCCGTAGAGGAAAAAGAGCCATATCCCATTTCATCCACCACATTGTTGCAGAATTGTCCGCTTTGATAATCGCCGCCTGTGTAAGCGCTAAATCCGCCAAATTTACTTCCTTTTATAAGGATTTCGTCATTCTTGAAATCGGTTGGTTTGATACAAACGATGGCTCCATTGCTTAAAGTGTAGGTAGTGGTTCCTAGTTTGTCGTTCTTGTCGGTTTTTACAATTGTTCCAGCCACCGGTTCTTTGGTCAACAGTTTAGAAGCAATTTTCTTTTCCTGATAAGCTGTAACGGGGCTTTTCAATGCATCGTCTATCCATTGTTTGTATTGTGCATTGGTGGGCAAGCCATCGGAAGTTTTAGTGGTGACATAACTGAAATAGTTGTCACCTATATCAATTTTGTTGCGGATGGCATCAAAGTCTTTCAAAGCTATTTTGTCTAAATTGCTCTTCGCAAAATTATATTCCCATTCGATGCCCGGTATAGGTTCTTGATTGAGAAAGTTGTTAATATATTCGCCAACCAAACGATTTGATTCTGTTTTTTCACGTTCGTTATATTTCTTTTCATAATCTGACAACACTTGAGCTTTGGCACGAGTCAATTCGTCTTCGGTGAATCCAAACTTTTTAACCCGTAAACATTCAACCACTAAAGCCTGAATGGCTTCTTTAATTCCTTTTTCGCTACACATAGCAGCAGCTGTAAAGTTTTCGTAACCGCGCGCCCAGCCATCTAAATAGGTATAACTGAAAATAATGGGAGGATTGGGTTTGCTTTTCAATTCATCCAAACGAGCATTCAGCATAGCAAAACAAAGTCTGTTGATGATGTCGTTCAGATAATCGCCTTGCGTTACGGATATTTTCTTAGTATGTGTGTTACCCAAAAGATTTACATACGTTGCATCGGCTTCCTTATCCGTGATGATATACGCTTGACTCTTTGTGAAAGGTTTCACTTCAAAAGTTGCAGGACGTGGGCGTTCGGTAGTAGGGTTTTTAAAGTCTCCGAATTTATCTTTTATCATTTGTTCAGCTTTATCCACGGGCATATCACCCACAACAATCACAGCTTGCAAACTGGGACGATACCATTCACTGTAAAAACGGCGCAATACACTATGGTCAAAATGTTCGATGAGGGAATCTTTACCTATGGGCAAACGAACGCCATATTTAGAGCCATTCAACATCAAAGGCAACCATATTTTCATCATGCGATCGTCGGCACCTTTGCCCAAACGACTTTCGGACAAAATAACGCCGCGTTCGTCATCAATTTGCTTGTCCGTAAGCAACGCATTATGCGACCAATCGGCAATAACCGTAAAGGCTTTGTCGAGTTTGTCGGCATCGTCGCTCGGCACAGGAAGCATATACACGGTTTCGTCGAAGCCCGTATAAGCATTCAAATCATTGCCAAAACCTACACCAATACTTTGCAGATAATGAACCAATTCGTTGTCGGGAAAATGTTTCAAACCATTAAAGTTCATGTGTTCCATAAAATGGGCAAGACCTTGCTGATCGTTGTCCTCCAAAATAGCGCCTGCATTGACAGCCAAACGTAGTTCAACTTTTTTCTCAGGCTTGGTATTATACACAATATAATATTTCAAACCATTGGGTAATGTTCCGATTTTCACCTTAGGTGACACAGGTATCTTTGCAGACAAATCGGTTTGAGCATTCACTTCCAAGCCTGTCATTAACAGTGCACAGAAGATAATTAGAAGCAGTTTTTTCATTGTTTTTCTTTTTAATTTTGATAATTTAATAAATTGAGAGTGCGAATTTACACATTATTTTTGATCTAAACGAAATCAATGAAATAAAATTACATCTTAGCATTCAGAAAAGATTTGTTTTTGTGTAAAACCTACGGATGTTTGACAGAGGTAAAAAATATTGTTACAAAATTAATATCTGTAATGAAAATACAAAATGGAATAGGGATTAATTGCTTTCTAAATATAAAGTATCAGGGCATAGGTCAACGCATTCGCCCATTGTATGCTTCCCAAACAAGGCTTCACAGAATTAAAAAGGCTAACATCTCGCAATTCTTTAAAGAGACCAATTTCTAAATATGGTTTCACATCAAAACTCTTTACCTCGCCATTTGTAAATGTTAGTACTAATGTGAAGTTTTGTTCAGGTTTAACGTTCGTTACTCTAGGATTCATTTATCAATCAATGCAAACTTTCCTTATTCTTTTATAAATTTCTGTATAGCATTTCCGTGTTCGGTAGCAACTTTGATGACATAAACCCCGCTGGCATAATTAGAAATATCAATGTTCAGGGTAGCTTCGTTTTGCTTTGTGCTGAACACTATTTGTCCTAAAGAATTCAGTATTTCGATTTCGGCGCTAGTAAAAGCCGGATTTAGTATTGAAACCGTGAATAAACCTGTATTTGGATTGGGGTATATTTGAATGTGTTCACCTCCTGCATATTCGTTGATGCCCGTCATATAAATACTGGGAATATTCGAGATAGGGGAGGTGCTGCTTTTTGAAGGGCTGCAGGCAGTAGGTCTGACAGCTTCTACCATATAATAATTCACCCCGGGAGGAGGTGTTAAATCGGTGTATGAAGTAACATTACTCGAAACAGAATTAAGCAAGGTGAGATTAGAGTAGCTAGTGCCTCGATAGATGTTATAGGTATAGAAGGTGAATCCTTCATAATCATTCCACAACAAATTAATAACACTTCCCATATCAGCCACAACCAAATGAATGCTTTGGTGATAATTGCTTAATTGTGATGTGAAACTACAATTATCATTTAGAGAAAGACGATATCTATAGGGCTGTTGCAAAGGATTGGCAACCGTATCAATAAAAGTACTAAAACTAGCATACGTTTGTGAACCAATTAAATAATACGTTCCGGCAATATACGATTCGCGATAAATATTATATGCAGCTATACCTGTTGTCACAGGCTTTTCCCAAATCACTATATTGCGATCTGAGGCAGTATCAAAACTTACCATACATATATCAGGGGCTGGATATGTTCCTGTTGTAATGGTTTCACAATGCGTAGTGACGCAATTATTAGCATCCGTCGCTGTAATGCAATAATTACCCGCTGGAACATTGGTAAGAGTAAGTGATGTTTGGGGAGGTGTGGAATTCCATACATAGCTGATAGGGGCTGTGCCTCCTGAAACCGACATCGCTATGGAACCATTATTCATGCCACAATTGGCAGTAGCTATGTTCGAAGTGCTTAAGGTTGGTCCGGCGATATTGGTTACGGTAGCTATTTTGATGATAGTACAGTTCAGGACATTATCCGTGACACTCACCGAATAGTTTCCCGCACTTAGATTACTCGCCACTTGACCTAACTGTGGAGGTGTTGTTCCCCAAACATACGAATAATTACCCGAACCGCCACTTGCTACGACTGTTGCCATACCATTGGGCAAACCACAGGTAGCATTTGTTGTTAAGGGAATAGCATTCACTACATTTATAGTTATATTATCTGTTGCAGAACAACCGTGCGCATCCGTAACTGTTACAGTATATGTTGTTGTCGCGTTAAGACTTACGGTAGGATTTGCACAATTGGAGCAACTCAAATGCGTAGTAGGATACCAGCCATAATGAGTTCCACCTGTGGCATGCATTATAGTGGAGGAGCCGCTGCATATCGTGTCATTAGGTCCTGCATTGGCATTAGGCAAAGGATTAAATGTAACATTTATGGTGTCATATACCGTTGTGGCACATTGTATATTGGTCGCTGTAACATAATAAGTGCCAGAGGAAGTGATGCTGATAGTTTGTGTTGTAGCGCCAGTTGACCAATGATAAGTGTCGAAGGAAATTCCTGCATCCAAGGTGTAGGGTCCATAATTGCATACAGCCGTATCATGTCCTAAATTTAATGAATGAGCCGGATTTATAATGACTTTTATGGAATCATTATACACACAATTTCCCGTATCTGATGTATGAACGGTGTAAAGGTTGGAATGATTAATCGTAATATATGAACTACTCGCTTCTGTGTTCCAATAATAATTCGCAAATCCATTGCCGGCATTTAAAACCAAATAGGCAGACCCGCAAATGGTTGTATCGTTCCCCAAATTAAGACTCATATAGGGTTGAGTAAGGGTTACATTTACAGAATCCGTGGAGGGAATGCTGTTGATAGTTGCAGTAACAAAATATGTACCCGATGAAGTCACAGTGGTGCTTTGTGTGTTAGCTCCGGTTGACCAATGATAGGTATCATATCCGGGATTAGCCGTAATATTAGCAGGATTGGCACAAATGGATTCATCATGATTTGTTAATACAGTGGAAGAGAAGTTTGAAAGATTATCCATCAAAAGATATTGACCATCGGTACAAGCAGGAACAGGTGTGCTGATTAAAAATAAAATATGATCCCAATTGGATGTTGGTACAAAGGATACTCCATACGACAGCCAAGTGGTGTTAGAAACGGTTGGAGATGTCCACAGCAACTGGGCTTCATCGCAGCCTGAATTTTCATTTGACATGCCTCCCCAAACTTGTAATTGAGCACAATAGGGAGGCAAAATAATACCAGCACCTGAAGAATAAGAAGCGGGTACAGCTAAATCAACAAAGAAATGATATGACAAACCCGCAATCAAAGGTGTGTTCAATGTTTGCCCGGCACCTTCTTGCCAAGCAGTACTCGGTTGATTGACGAGTCCAATATATGAGCTGCCATCTGATGGCGTTAAATTGATTCCCCACGAGCCCGGTTGTGTGTCAGGAGTTACACCGGGAAGGCAAATGTTCCATCCGGCAGGTAACACATGAGGTTGAGGTGTACCTTCAAAAGAGGGGTTTTGAAATTGTATTACTTGGGCTGTAATACTTTTGATGGCTATCATCAATATGACTGTAAAAATAAAAATACTTTTTTTCATGATACAAGATTTTATAAACGACAAAATACAGAACTGAAATCGAGTGCGAAGGTACGAAACTATTTTGGATAAGTCAACAATTTTTTTAATAAAAATGCAAATAAATAAAAATAATGTTTGCTATTCGATAAAAAATGTGTATCTTTACACTCGAATTTGAAGAAATGGTTTTGTAGGGTGAAAAATCAAAGATAGAAAAAGTGTTATGAACTTAAAATATTTGAATTATGGAAGTGCATCATCATCCCGACATCAGAAGAAAAGACCTTAAAGAATACATCTTGGAAGGCGTCATGATTTTTATGGCTGTAACTATGGGCTTCTTTGGCGAAAAGTTCAGAGAAGACCTTATGGAACACTCGAAAGAAAAAGAGTATATTGTTTCGATGATAGAGGATGCGCAGACCGACATCCTCAGCTTTGAGAAGAATATTATATTAAACAAATTGCGCGTCTTGAGACTGGATACTATTTCGAACCTGTGCTTTAATTATGCAAGTCCTGAAAAGAATGACCCTTCCATGTATGATGTTGTTCGTTATTGCATAAAATATCCTGATTTTGCCATCCCTGTGGAACGCACCATGTTTCAATTGAAAAATGCGGGTGGCATGCGCCTAATTCAAAATAAGGATGCCATAGATAGTATTATTTTTTATGATGAAATGGCGAAGAAGGTAGTGAACCAACAGGATTATTATGAGTTGCATCTTCGTGTGTTGTTAGAAGCTACTGAGGAATTGTTTAATTTGAAATGCTTTCCACTTAATCATAAAACATTACGATGGGCAGTGGATACTAAAGCCTTAGCATCTGCCAGACTTATGGACCATGACAAAAATAAAATTATCACATTTGGCAATAAAGCGAAGATTTTTCAAGGCATATTGATTTTTTATTTGGTACGTTTGGAGGAAGCGAAAAAACATGCCACCAATCTCATTGGAACTTTGAAACGGGAATACGACATCAAATAGTTTTTGAGATTGTGCATATTTTTTAGTTGTGGCACAGCTTGGAACCGTACTACGACTTGATGAGAATTAGGCTAAGCCTAGAAGGATAGAAGCAATAAGAGGCAGAGGCTAATGCTGAATGGGTATTAGGTAGTTACAAACTGCCATTCACCAAGTTCGAAGTCGCTAACTTCATACCTCGCGGGCGGATATAATTTTATTATTACTCCGTTATCACATTAATATAAATTCTTTCCCAAAAATTTGGAGCATATACAATTATATCATCACTTGTGTATGGAATATTATCTGCTCCTGCATAAATTTGGATTAAGTTCTCATTGTCGAAACCTATTGTAGAGGTAATTGTTATTGTTTCTTTATTGGCAGGGGACTTTAGTGTACATTCAGTAAATTTATTACTCCATACAAAAGGGATTGGCATATCCAGATTTTGATTTTGGTTAAGTGATGAGGGAAACGGCATGTTAATTCCGGTTGTGTAAAGGGCAGTTACATCAGTCATTCCAAAATAAAAAGATAGAGGATGAGTATAAAATTGAGAAGTATCGCTAATTTTCCCGATAAGAGGGTACATATCAACAGTTAGAATATTCCCAACTTTTACAGAATCGCTGGAGTATTGACCTTGGTAATATTGACCGTTAAACTGCGTTAAATTAACACCATTATATTGAACAGGCAATTCAACTACCTGTTTAATATCTTGAATAATAACCTGTAGAAATTTTAGAACAGCATCCTCCTTAAAGCATCCACCTGTTCCATCACTATTGATATTCACGAACGGACCACATAAAGTAGGTGTCAAAGTTATTTCAGCATTATTTGAAAAATCAGCAAAACCAATATCTCCTGTAGTATTGGGTTGTATTAACGTCATGCTTACAGGATGATTGTCGGAAGGAGTAATTCCATGAAACCGAATCATGCCAAAAGCACCCGAAAAACTACTTGGAGTTATACTGGTAATATAATCTCCAAATTGAGTATAATGCAGCTCATCTGTACTTTTGTTACTTTTGCCTTTACTTGCTTTTGAAGAGGTGTACCTCATTTTATGCACAAGGCTTCCATATTTATCCTTTTTACATCCTGTGAAAAGTATTACAGTTAAAAGAATTATTGCTATTGTTCTCATTTTATTTTGTATTTATTTTCTATGTCAAATTGAAATTATCCGTTTTTAAGAATTAAACCTAAGGTTTGTTTCTGCCTATTCAACAATATATCTTATATCCATAAGCCCAAACCTCACCAATTTAAAAGCTTGTTATCACAAATATAATAATCAACAAAGGTATATATTTTCCGATTACAAATAAAAAACAATCTGCATAAAAAAACATTACCATTCCTCTGTATCAATTAGCTCACAATAAACAAAGAATTGGGCTAAGCCAAGAAGGATAGAAGCGATTGAAGCCAGAAGCTAGCGCTGAATGGGCTTGGCTTTAAATGTAGTCATCGTCTTATTATTTTTTATTTCTAAAGAATATTAATCCCACGATGCCATGCGATAATAAGAAAAATGATCCGGTAAACCACATCCATAAATCACTTATTAATTGTCCGTTTATTTGGTGATTAAAAAAAACAAACATTTGTGATAGCAATATACAAAAGGGTATCAAAGAAAAAATATTTGCTTTTCTAAAAAGAATTTTGTCTTCATCATCAAATTTTTTTCTCCCAATTAATGGTTGCATAGCTAGTAAAACTAAGGCTGCCCCACCTTTAGCACCAAATAGTATTATTGAAGCAATTAAAATAATACCAATTATAGTTTCAAAAATAAATCGTTTTTTCATTTGTTTTGTTTTTAATGGTTATAAAAATTTTATCTTTTGGTCAATGTCTGAATGGTGTGTTGTGTTTTTTACTTGTTGCTGTGGGGTCGTTGCTTGCAGTAAGTCCATGTTATAGTAGGTTTTTTTCATTCTTGGTTCGATGTGATAGTTCCGATTGTTCCAATGATTGTCGGATAATTATTGTCAGCTATGTGGTCAAATTTTGGGTCTCGTGCCACTTTGTCAATATTTTTATGCTGTATTTTATTAATGTCGTCAATATTCTTAATGTTTTCAAGCTTATCTAAATCCAATTGAATTAATTTAGATGCAACATTTTTTTCGTTGAAGAAGTTATATGTTTTGTCTTTGTCTTCCATAGTTATACCATTGTCAGCAGTCGTAAGAATGTTAACCGTGTCACTTGTCTTTTGAGATACCACAATTAAATGAATGTAATACTGTAATTCTTTATTGAAGTCGGGACCACGACTTGTGTATATAAGTTTAACTTCTTCATTATCTTTTAATGCATTCGTGTCCATCTTGAACTTTGAGATGTCCCAATATTCGTATTTGGATCCACAACTTGTCAATAAGAACGCCAAAAAACTTAAAATGTAAACTTTTTTGAATTTCATTGTTGTATATTTTATTGTCATTAATGATGCTTAATTAAAATTGGCTTTGTTATGCTTTCGTTGTTTTATCTTCTGTTTCAAATTCCTTTAGTGTCTTACCATCTTTTTGTTTCCATTCAATTAGTCCATTGGCATTCCTACCCAACACCATAACGGCTGCTGACGAAGGACTAGAAAAAATATAATCTTCTGAAAATATAAAATATTCTCCTTTATCAACAAGAACTCCTTCAGAAATCAGTCTTTGTCGAAGAGTAGCAAAGTTTGGAGTAATAGATGCAACTGTGGAGCCTGATGCTTTTGAGCTTTTGAACACAACAAAACCATCTGAAGTTGGTTCACCTTGTCCGTCTGCACCACGAATTGCCTTAATAAAAAATGCACCTTGTTTGTGTTTTGGACTAAACTCTCTTTTTTCATCAAACACTTTGTGTCCAAGAGTATTCACTAGCATTTTTATATTCTCAATGAATTCTTCCATTTCTGCTCTGTCAGATTCGGAAATAGAGGATAGTGTCGGAGTACTTGAATTTTCAATTTTGTAACGATTGGCTTTTTTAGCTAAGTCATGAAGTCGATTTTCTAAGTATTTGATGTGTGCTTTATTTAAGTTTTCGTCTTTACTAATAAAAACAATTGTTTCGTTCCAAAAGTCCCTTTGGTTAAGATGTTGGTTAAGTCGTTTTAAAATTGATTCTGCTTCTCCAATATAAACTTGGTCTTTTTCTTCTTCATCTTTTCCAAATAATAGATAAACTCCTGTGCTAACAAGGTCGTCACGGTCTGTGCATTCCTTTATTTTTATTCTTGGAATTTTATATGCTTTACCTGTCCAATTAGAAATTTCACAACTCATTCGTCCATTTGGATCACCGTCAATGAGAAATATTTTAATTGTTTTACCGAATTTCATATAGTTGTTTGATTTTTTTTTACAATGAATTATTACGTGTGTATTACTGCCAAGGAAGCACTATCTTCTATATCTATAGCACCAAGTCTCCCAATTTAAAAGCTTGCTGCCACAAATATAATCGTCAACAAAGGTATATATTTTCCGTTTACAAATAAAAAATATTCGCATAAAAAAAAATCATCCGTCCCAAGAATCAATTAGCGAATAGAAAACAAACCATTTACTTTTCTTTGTAATGATAAAGCTTAATATTGTAATGGGTAAGGTGTATTTAGTCAAGGAATCGAATCACTTACTCAAGTGATCGAATCAATTAGTCAAGTGATCGAATCACTTACTCAAGTGATCGAATCACTTACTCAAATGATCGAATCACTTACTCAAGTGATCGAATCAATTACTCAAATGATCGAATCAATTACTCAAATGATCGAATCAATTAGTCAAGTGATCGAATCAATTAGTCAAGTGATCGAATCACTTACTCAAGTGATCGAATCAATTAGTCAAGTGATCGAATCACTTACTCAAGTGATCGAATCACTTGGTCGAGGGTTCCGTTTTCGTTATAATCTCAATAGATTTTCAGTTATTTAAAAACGCTTAAACGTTTTGTTTACAGCAATAAAAAATAAACCCAATCGCCAAATTCCCAATGTTTCCCTATAGGAAGAAATCCCACGAAAGAAACTTCAATACTTGCTACTTTATTTCCTCCACATAATCGAGGTCTTTGCCGTAGGTTTCGTCAATAAAGAAAATGGAGATGAGGGCTATGGCGATGAAAAAGACGCCGACTATCACGGCTGACATCCACAAACCGTCGTCGGTGCCTTGGGTGGAAAACAGGGTAGTGAACACGCCTAAGAGATAGGTGATGAGTATGGTGGCACCTCTCACGAAGTTGGGCGCAGAGGTGGTGACGGTGGCGCGCAAATTGGTGCCGAATTGTTCGGAGGCTGCCGTCACAAACACTGTCCATAAACCGCCCATCGGGATGCCCAATAGTAATAATATGGTATAGAACAGAAAAGGACTTGCACCATGAAGGGAAAAATAAACGATGCACAACACCACCATCGAAAGAATGGCAATAAGGATAGGTTTTTTTCTTGATTTTAGTTTCAAGGAAAGATAACCGAAAAAGAAACTGCCGAAGGCAGCACCGATATAATGCAGCATCACCGAAGTGGAACCTTTGATTGGTCCCGAAATGTGCAAAGCATCTTGGGCGATGGTGGGTGCGTTGATGGCTAAAACACTCACTGCATACCAAGCAGGGATGCCCGACAAAATAATGAAGATGAATTTCTTGAAACGTTTGATGTTGGTGAACAAACTGATGAAGTTGCCTTTGCTCACTTTGATGCCTTTGGTTTTTTCATACATGCCCGATTCATAGACGGCGATTCGTAGAAATAAAAGTAACAACCCCAAGCCGCCACCTGTGAAAAAAGCAACACGCCAATTAAATTTCTCAGCCACCGTGAAGGCTAAAGCAGAGCCTGCAATGCCTATCCCTGAAACTAGACTTGCACCCAAACCGCGCGTCTCTTTGGTCATAATCTCCGCAACCATAGTGATGCCGATGCCCAATTCTCCCGAAAGACCAAAGCCTGCAATGAAACGCAATACGGCATATTGAGGGATGTTTTGCGCAAATCCGTTGGCGATATTGGCGATGGAATAGAGAAAGATGGTCATAAACAAGATGGACATGCGCCCTTTTTTATCGCTTAAGATGCCCCAAACGATGCCGCCAATCAACATGCCTGCCATTTGCATACTCAGTAGAAAATTGCCCTGAGAAAACAAAAGGGCTTTGTCGGTAATCCCTAAATCAATTAAGCTTGGATTTTTGACCACGCCGAACAGTATCAAATCATAAATATCAACAAAATAGCCTAAGGCAGCAGCAATAACGATGATGTTAAAGATTTTTCGGGAAGGAGCTTGATTCATAAGTTGGTTGAATTTTATTTGTTTCTACTTTTTCTTTTTCTTTTTCTTTGGGATAATAGGTGTGTTATGAATTCTTATAGAAAGTTATTCAATATCAAAATAAAGGAATGAAGTTTATTCTTTAATGATTTTTTGGCAGGCGACGGTCTTTCCGCTAGTCACTTTGAGGAAATAGATGCCGCGCGCCCATAAGGAGGTTTCCACTTGTGCTTTGCCTATAATAATGCCTGATGAAACTTGCTTGCCCATAGCATTGATGATTTCAAAATTTGCAAACGCAGCATTGTTTTCGAGTTCAATATATAATTGATTAGTAACGGGATTTGGATATGCTTTGAAGTTTATCGGATACTCATTTAATGCGATGCCGATGTTGGTTCCAATTATTTCTATCAGATTCGAGAACAAGGGGTTTTTGCCATTCACAGC
>CAIOJS010000212.1 GCA_903858655.1 uncultured bacterium
ATAGTACACACCCTCGGCACAGCCATTTCCGTTCCATTCATTATGATAATTCCTGACTTGTCCCATTCCAAATTAGTGCGGTCGTAAGTATTTAATAATCAAGATTTGTGTTTGGAAAAAGACTAAATTTACCGCACTAAGGGTAGATTTAGGATGAAAATCAGGGTTGTCAAAACCGCATCAAAGGCACAAGCTGTGCAGGTTGTCCGTTACCAGAACAACAAACGGATTGTTTTGCAGCATATCGGTTCGGCGCATACACAGGAGACATTAAATGATTTAATGGTATTGGCGCAAGAATGGATAAAGGACAACACCAACCAACTCTCCGTCTTCCCCGATGAAAATCCCAACAAGGTGCTGCATCTCAACCACAGCACATTTATTGGCATCAAATACCGTTTCTTCCATTCGCAGGTACGTGCAATACTGGATGTGATCAAGTTGGATGACCTGCCTGTCTTGCTAAACGATTTGGTGGCGATAAGGATATTTGAACCCGCATCCAAACTTCGTTCACTTGAACTGATGGAACAGTTCTTCGGTATCTGCCATAGCCGCAAGACATACTACAAGATTGCCCCCGATTGCGTCGACCTGAAGAAAACAGTGGAGCAAAAGGTTGCCTGCTTTGCGGGCCTTCATTATTGGTTCAATTTTGACATCCTGTTTTACGATGTGACAACACTTTATTTTGAAACTTTTGAAGAAGATGGGTTGCGCAAGAACGGTTTTTCGAAAGACAACAAATACCAACAGCCACAAATACTGATAGCACTGATGGTAAGTAAAGAAGGCTTCCCTGTTGCCTACGAGGTGTTTTCGGGCAATACCTTTGAAGGGCACACCATTATCCCTGTTATTAAAGATTTTATCAAAAGAAATGGCGTGAAAGAATTTACCGTGGTGGCCGATGCTGCGATGATAAGCTCGGAAAACATACAGAAACTAGCCCAAAACAACATCAACTACATTGTAGGGGCACGGCTTGGGAAAATACCCTCAGCACTGCTGGAAACCATTGATAAAACCATCAGCCGGGAAGACGGAAAAAGCATAAGGATAAAAACGGACAATGGTTATCTTATTTGCAGCTATTCATCGGTAAGGTACCGCAAGGATCGGTACGAAATGGAGAAACAGATCGAAAAAGCAAAACAGGTAATTGCAAAACCGTCAAAAAGCAAAAAAATGAAGTTTACCCAGGCAAAGGGACAGATAATAGAACTCAATGAAGCACTGATTGAGAAAACGCAGAAACTGCTTGGGATCAAAGGATACTATACAAACCTGGAAGCATCGGTAGCCGACAATAAGATGATAATAGAGCGGTACCACGAACTTTATAAGGTAGAGCAAGCTTTCAGAATATCAAAAAACGACCTGCAAACAAGGCCAATCTTTCACTTTAAGGAGCAACCGATAAAACTGCACATATTGATTTGTTTCATAGCCCTTGTAGTATCAAAGCATATCGAACTAAAAACAGGCGTTTCGATCCGAAAATTTATAGACGAATCAAAAAAAATCGTCGATGGTGAGATACTGAATCAAATCACAAATAAAATAGTGACTGTCAAAGCCCAACCAACTCAGAAAATGAAGGAGCTTATCGTAAAATTAGAGGCGCCGCACTAAAAGGGACAAGTCAGGAGCACTTTGG
>CAIOJS010000213.1 GCA_903858655.1 uncultured bacterium
ACATAAGATTTATGAAATAAAAAAAAGGGGGGGCGACCTGCCAGTATGAAGTTTCAAGCATTTAATAACGCTTGTCGCGGGGCGAAAGAGACGAGCTTTTAATCCCCCCTTTTTTTTACTTCATAAATCTTTCAAACGTTATACAACAACAAAAAAGACTCCCTAAGCCCGTGTATCGCTTTACAGCGATTCGGTTCTCAGTCGTATTATAAAGACATGGTCGGATTAATTTTGCAGTGTCCCCGTTTGATTGAGTTTCCTACCTTTGTCCTATCTATCCTTTTATGCTCTGCCTACCGAAAAAACAATGTAATCTATTGTGTGAAGTTTGCATCTTCCCATTTGCTAGATGAAAGATAAACATCATCTAAAAGTAACACCCATGATAGAATAAAGAAATCTAAAATGCGTTCTTGCAGAGAAAATATAAAATCATCATAAAGATGAGTTGTAGGAAAACAAATAAAAAGTGATACATGACGGATTTCAAAACTAAGTATGGACCTTGGGCAATAGTGGCAGGCGCTTCTGAAGGTTTGGGTGCGGCTTTTGCTGAGGCATTGGCAAAACGAGGACTCAATTTAATTTTGATTGCGCGACGATTGGATAAATTAGCAGAGTTGGCGTCAGAGTTGGGGAATACATATAATATTGAAGTAAAGTACCATGCTATTGATTTGGCAGATTTTCAGCAGACCAAGCTTCCGATTTCGCAACTTGAATGTACGATTGGTTTGTTGGTGTATAATGCTGCCTATGCTCCGATTGGTTATTTCGAGGATATTGCTGAAGAAGACCTGAGTAAAATTGTGGATGTGAACATTAAAACGCCTTTACTGCTTTCGAAATTGGTTTCAACTAACATGATAGCAAGGGGAAAAGGAGGCATAGTGTTGATGTCATCACTGGCGGGCACACAGGGCAGCCCAAAGATTGCGACCTACGCAGCCTCCAAAGCCTTCAACGTTATTTTAGCCGAAGGCATTTGGCATGAATTGAAGAAACAGGGTGTAGATGTATTAGCCACATGCGCAGGCGCTATCACCACGCCCGGATATAAAAATGCACAAAACACCAAAGATGCGCCCGGCACATTAGACGCAAGCACCGTGGCAGAAGCGACCTTACAAGCGCTGGGAAAAGGACCCAAGATAGTTCCCGGATTTACAAACAAAATGGCTCATTTCTTTATGGGACGAATCTTTTCAAGGAAATTAGCCGTTACTATTATGCACAAAAACACAAAAGACTTATCATGAAAACACAATTATTAGGCTTCTTCACACCCTGGATTATCTATGCTTTCATAACGCTCTTGCATTACGTCTTGCCCGGGCGTTGGGTGACGGGATATGTGAGGCATTCCGAAAACGGAAATTTATTGCGCTACCGACTGAATGCCTTGTATGTTTTAATTGTTTCTATAGTGCTTTGGTTTTTGATGGGTTATCTGGGATGGGTTCCTTACGATTGGCTTTATGTCTTCAGATGGTATAGTTTAGCAGGGGCATCCATGCTTGGCTTGCTGTTTTCTTTAGGGATAGTGCTTCCCTATTCATCAACGGGGAAAGCCTTGCTGGTAGATATTTTTCTGGGCAGATTGGAGAATCCCCAATTTAAAAACGGACGCATCGACGCCAAAATGTGGCTCTACATGATAGGTGCCGTGATGCTCGAATTGAATGTACTGAGTTTTATGGCACATCAATATTTAGCATTTGGAGAGATTTCTTCGGGGGTTATTTTGTGCGGAGCTTTGCTGTCTTATTTTATTTGGGACTATCTGACTTTTGAAAAGGTTCATCTTTATACCTACGATTTTTTTGCTGAACGCGTCGGTATAAAATTGGGATGGGGATGCTTAACATTTTATCCATATTTTTATTTAGTTGGATTGTGGTCAACCGTCAATTTGCCCGATCCGCATTTGCCTACATGGATGCTTTTTTGTTTTGCATTTATTTTCCTGCTCGGTTGGAGTTTGGCAAGAGGAGCCAATATGCAGAAATATTTTTTCAAGATAAATCCTCAGCAATCTTTTCTCGGTATTAAACCTGAGGTGATAACGGATGGAAACAAAACCTTGTTGGTAAATGGATTTTGGGGAGTGAGCAGGCATGTTAATTATCTGGGAGAAATTTTGATGGCAGTGGGCATTGCATTAAGCGTAGGTCATAGTGGAGTTTTTTGGGTATGGTTGTATCCATTATATTATGTGGCGCTTTTATTGCCACGCCAAATTGATGATGACAAACGTTGTGCTGCCAAGTATGGTGACCTTTGGGAGGTTTATACCAAAAAAGTGAAATATCGAATTATTCCTTTTTTGTATTAGAAAATTGGGATAAATGGAATAATGAATACTAATATGGAATAAAAGACAAAGTATTAACAAGGCTAAACAATCTTATATAATTAAATATCATCATGATGAAAGAAGAGTTTTATAATTTCACAGCCAAAACGCTGCAAGGAAATGAAGTTACAATGAATAAGTATGCAGGGAAGACCTTGCTGATTGTGAATACGGCAAGCAAATGTGGTTTCACACCACAGTTTGAAGGATTGGAGAAACTTTACAGAAAATATCAAGACAAAGGCTTAGTTATATTGGGCTTTCCTTGCAATCAGTTTTCCAATCAAGAACCCGGGGATGAAAAATCCATAGCGGAGGGTTGTATGATTAATTACGGGGTTAGTTTTCCGATGTTTTCGAAAATAGAGGTGAACGGTGACGGCGCCCACCCCATCTATAAGTATTTGAAAAAAGAACTTTCGGGTTTGTTGGGAGGGAGAATAAAATGGAACTTCACTAAGTTTTTGATAGACAGCACCGGCAAACCTATTAAAAGATTTGCACCCATAACGAAGCCTGAAAAAATTGATGAATACTTGGCTAAGGTTTTGAAATAATCGAAATGAAAGTGCGTTTGGGGAATAAAAAAACATGAAAATAATCACCACCGCTATCCTTTTAGTTGCCACTTTGTTGGCAGTTCCTTTGTTCAGTTATTTTTTTGGCACTGCTTTGGGCACTATGGAATGGGAAGCACTGAATAGTCTGATACTGATTACTGTTATCGTCATTGTGGTGACATTTATTGTAGGTGAACTAACCAACAACAATAGTCAGGTGGACAAAATCTGGAGTATTCTGCCTATTGTTTATGCATGGATGATTACGGATTATAGTCACTATGCTCCGCGTTTGGTTATGATGAGTTGTTTGATCACGCTATGGGGCATACGATTGAGCATCAACTTTGGTTTGAAAGGAGCATATCAATGGCGCTTTTGGGGTGGTGAAGAAGATTACCGCTGGGCAGTGTTGCGAGAGAAACCGGAGTTTAATCCGAGATGGAAATGGACCTTATTTAATTTGTTTTTTATTTGCGGTTATCAAAATGTGCTGATTTTGCTTTTCACACTACCCGCTATTGTTGTACTTCAACACAGTAGCGTGCCTATCGGTCTTTTCGATTATATTGCAGCAGGTTTGATGTTAATGTTTATCGGTTTTGAAACCATTGCCGATATCCAACATTTGAAGTTTCAAAGTAAAAAAAGGGCAAAAATTAAAGCCGGTGTAGAACTCCATGAACATAAAAAAGGATTTTTAGATACAGGTTTGTGGGCACACAGCCGACATCCTAATTACTTCGCCGAACAAGCTATTTGGGTGTGTTTTTATCTGTTCAGTGTTATTGCCAGTGACGAATGGATTAATTGGAGCATTGCAGGCTGCCTTTTGTTGATTGTTCTGTTTCAAGGGAGTTCCAACCTTAGCGAAGAATTAAGCAGCGGAAAATATAATGAGTATGCAAGCTATCAGAAAAGAGTTCCGAGGTTTATTCCTATTATCGGAAAGATATTTCTGCGTTCAGATAAATGATGGCTGATGGGATGGTATAGCGATTTTTATTTTAAGGATTAAGATTAGATTTATTTATATAAGAGAAAATGACAGTTCAAATTATCACACCCATAGTACTGATAACCCTTGCCCTGATTTTCTATTCTATAGGGGTATGGAGCGAAAGAGTGGCATGCTATTTAAAGCCTTGGCATGTTGTTGCTTTTTGGATAGGGTTTGCCTTCGATGTGAGCGGAACTTTAGCCATGCGAAATTTGGCAACAACGTCTTTTAATTTATTAGACATTCATACGCTCACGGGTCAAATAGCTTTATGGTTGATGCTATTTCATGCCGCATGGGCAACACGTGTAACGCACAAAGGCAGTCAAAAGGCTCGCGAGAGTTTTCGCACGTATAGCCTAATCGTTTGGTTCATTTGGCTTATCCCCTATTTTGGCGGAATGTTTATGGGGATGAGATAAGCTCTGTCATTGCTATACACCATAGCATTGAGTTTTCCCCAATTGTATATTACCACCTACTTCCAACTTTTCGAGTATATTCCGAAAAGTTTTTTAAATTATGCTTTTCGTTAAAAAAAGCATATCGTAGTACATTTATTTTCAAAAATGCTATTAGATAAATGAGATAATAGTATCTTTGCAGAAATTTGAATTATCAATTATTTTATTGAAATGAAACAATAATACATCATTGTTTTGTTGTAAAAACTTATGTAAACTGACTTATGAAAATTGCATTAATAACAGGCGGATCGCGGGGCATCGGCAGAGCCATAGTTCTAAAATTGACGGAAATGAATTACCATGTTCTCATCAATTATTGCACGGGTGAAGCTGCTGCTAAAGAAACATTATCACTTATAGAACAAATGGGTGGCACGGGCGAGTTGATGCCCTTTGACGTTTCGAGTCAAGAGAGCATTGAAAACGCATTGGAAATTTGGTATAAAAACAATGCAGAAAGCCATATTGAAGTATTGATTAACAACGCCGGTATTCGTCAAGATGCCTTGCTTATGTGGATGAAGAACGAAGAATGGAATGATGTGATGAACACCAATATGAACAGCGTTTTTTATATCACCCGTCGTTTGATAAAAGATATGTTGATAAAGAAATACGGACGCATCGTCAATGTGGTTTCTTTGTCGGGTATCAAAGGCTTGCCTGGTCAGGTGAACTATTCGGCAGCGAAATCAGGTGTTATTGGCATGACCAAAGCCCTTGCACAAGAAGTCGGTAAAAAGAACGTTACGGTGAATGCTGTGGCTCCAGGCTATATCAAAACCGATATGACCAAAGACCTTGACGAAAACATGCTGAAAGCTATGATACCGGTTGGACGTTTTGGCACTGCTACCGAAGTGGCGGAAGTTGTAGGCTTTTTAGCTTCCGACAAAGCTTCGTATGTTACCGGGGAGATTATTTCGGTTAATGGAGGAATTTACACTTAGGGTAAGAACCAAGATCCAAATACCAAATACCAAATACCAAGAAAAAAGGAACTAGGTAAAAAAGGCAATCAAGTAAGAAAAATTGTTTTGGCAAATAAAAATCACAAATCTAAAATCTAAAATCACAAATGAATAGAGTAGTTATTACAGGTTTAGGAATTTATTCATGTATAGGAAAAAATCTTGAAGAAGTAAAGGAATCCCTATATCAAGGTCGTTCGGGGATAGGGTTTATGCAAGAACGGAAGGAAATTGGGTTTCGGTCTGCACTTTCCGGAATTGTGGAACGCCCGAATTTAAAAGGTTTGCTTGACCGTCGCTTGCGTGTTGGTTTAGCCGAGCAAGGCGAATATGCGTATTTGTCCACCCTCGAAGCAATGAAAAACGCGAATATTGATGAGGATTTTTTGAGAAGCAATGAAGTTGGAATCTTATTCGGAAACGATAGTTCGTCGAAAGCGGTAATAGAATCCACCGACATTGTTCGCGAAAAGAAAGATACAATGTTGTTGGGTTCGGGCTATATTTTTCAAGCGATGAATTCTACGGTCAGCATGAATCTTTCGGTGATTTTTAAATTGCGTGGCATTAATTTTACCGTATCTGCTGCTTGTGCCAGTGGTTCCCATGCCATAGGTTTGGGTTATCTTTTTATAAAACATGGCATGCAAGATACGGTTGTTTGCGGGGGCGCACAGGAAGTGAATCCATTCTCTATGGGGAGTTTCGACGCTTTGAGTGCCTTTTCTATTCGCGAGTCGGATCCCACCAAAGCATCGCGCCCTTTCGACAAAAACCGTGATGGATTAGTTCCAAGTGGAGGCGCAGCCACTGTGATTCTTGAAAGCTATGAGTCGGCGGTTAAACGCGGTGCACCCATCTTAGGTGAAATCATTGGCTATGGTTTTTCGTCAAACGGGGAACATATTTCGCAATCAACAGTTGACGGTTTGTTGCGTGCCATGCGCATGTCGCTGAAAGATGCAGGTCTCACCCCTCAGCAAATTGAATACATAAATGCTCACGCCACCTCCACTACCCATGGAGACACAAGTGAAGCTTTAGCAATATCAGAAGTTTTTGCAAATTGTAATCCTTTGATAAGTTCAACAAAATCTATGACAGGTCATGAATGTTGGATGGCAGGAGCCAGCGAAATCGTGTATTCTACGCTTATGATGCGGGATTCGTTTATCGCTCCCAACATCAATTTTGAGGAGCCGGATGAGTATTCTGAGAAACTAAATATCGTTTCTCACACGATAAATAAAAATTTTGATGTATTTTTGTCGAATTCTTTTGGTTTTGGAGGAACTAACTCTTCTTTGATTGTTAAGAAAATTTGATAAAACTCAAGTAAATAACTATGGAAAAACAAGAAATTATTGGAAAAATCAACGCTTTTTTGGTTGAAGAATTTGAATTAGAAGTAGAACAATTAGTTCCCGAAGCTATGCTAAAGGATGACCTTGGAATAGACAGCCTCGACTTTGTTGACATTATTGTAATTATCGAAAAGAACTTCGGCTTTAAGGTGAAAGGCGAAGAGATGGCAAACGTGAAAACCTTGCAGGATTTTTATGATTATGTTGCAGAGCATGTCAATTCGTAAAAAAACGTAATCGGGAGGCATTGATGACCGAATGGGATGGCAAAACCCGTGGTGGAGTAACAGGATATAAAATATTTGTATTTTTTATAAAATACTTTGGGATTTCCTTTGCTTATTTTTTTTTGAAATTAGTTGCCATTTATTTTCTATTCTTCTCACCCAAGGCATATAAAGCCATCTTTTTTTATTTTAACACCATTCAAAAGTATAGCAAGTTGCGTTCTTTCTATAGTGCGTATCAAAATTTTTGCATGTTGGGGAAAGCCATTGTTGACAAGATTACGATTCTTTCGGGTTCGTCGAACAAGTTTACGTATAATTTCGATGGCGAGCACTATCTGCAAAGCTTAGTAGAAAACAAAACAGGGGGCATATTGGTGAACGCCCATATCGGAAATTGGGAAATAGCAGGGCAATTGCTTGAGCGTTTGAATACCCGAGTGAATATTCTTATGTATGATGCCGAACATCAAAAAATAAAACAATACCTGTCGAATGTGCTGGAACAAAAGAATGTGGGGTTTATCATAATCAAAGACGACATTTCGCATTTGGAACAGATACGTAATGCATTGCTGAATAAAGAAATCATCGCCATTGCTGGGGACAGATATATGCCTGGAAACAGAACCATTTCGTGCAATTTTATGGGAAAGGAAGCCGAATTTCCTGTAAGTCCTTTTTATATAGCTGGAAAATATAATGTACCCGTTGTTAATGTTTTTGCGATGAAAGAAACCAATACGCATTATCATTTTTTCGCCACACCTCCACGAATGATTGAGAATTTCGGCAATTTAAAAACCCGAGATGCTACTATGACCAACGCAGTGCATGAATTTGTGTCGGACTTGGAAAAAATGCTAAAACGCTATCCTTTGCAATGGTTTAATTATTATAACTTTTGGAAACAAACTTCATGAAGAATCCGAACGACCATATTCTTTTCGTTTCTGCCAACACACTCACGATTCCCTATCCGGTGTATCCGATTGGCATATCATACCTGTCAACGTTCCTGTCAGAAAATCTGCCACATTATACCATCAAACTTTTTGATTTCAATTTATCCAAACCTGAAGAGTTAATTAGTTTAATGGAATCTTTCAAACCGAAATACATTGCTGTCTCTATTCGCAATATTGACGGTGTGAACTCTTATGATCCCATCAATTTTATTTCAGGATATAAGAAAATCATCGAACTGATTCGTAACAATTATCACGCAGATTATAAAATCTTGATGGGCGGTGCAGGCTTTTCGATTTTTCCCGAAACTTTGTATAAAGAGCTTCAACCGGACTATGCCATTGTGGGTGAAGGGGAAAAAAGCCTCTATGATTTAATCACCAAGTTGGATGCTGATTTACCTTTGACTGATGTGGAAGGATTGGTGTATAAAAACGAATTGAACACCGTTCAAATTAATGGTCGCAAGCTCAACACCACCGATTTGAGTTTATGTTTTGATGATTCGTTGCTCGATTTCTATTGGCTCAATAGCGGCATGTTGAATATACAAACCAAACGAGGTTGTCCCTTCCGTTGCGTTTATTGTACCTATCCGGTGATTGAAGGAAAGAACGTGCGCACCTTAAGTACAGATAAAATTGTTGAAACCATAAGCAGACTAAAACGTGACAAAGGCATAGATTATATTTTCTTCACAGATTCGGTATTCAATATGAAAAACGATTACAATATTGAATTGGCTGAAAAACTTATACAATCCAAAGCGAATATCCGCTGGGGTGCATACTTCTTCCCGAAAGGCCTGACAGAAGACATGCTGCGACTGTTTAAAGCATCGGGGCTTACCCATATTGAGTTTGGTACGGAATCTATTTGCGATGAAACCTTACAGAACTACGGCAAGCACTTCACGGTAGCCGACATCGTTCAACAATCTGCTCTTAGCTATAAAATAGGCATTGATTATGCACATTTTTTGATTTTAGCAGGATATGGTGAAACGGATGAAACTATCAATGAAACTTATGAAAACTCAAAACAAATCAAAGGAACCGTGTTCTTTCCTTTTGTTGGAATGCGCATCTATCCCGGAACTCGACTTTATAATATCGCACTTGCTGAAGGATTAATTGATACGAACGATTTACTGTTAGAACCTAAGTATTATATATCAAAACACGTAAATCTGGATACTTTGAAAGAGCGTGCTTACGCCACAGGAAAGCGATGGGTGTTTCCCGATGAAGACACCTCCACCATTTCCACCAAAATGCGCCTTATGCGAAACAAAAAAGGTCCATTGTGGGAATATTTAACAAAATAAATGATGATTGCACAAGGAGAAGAAGTTTTAAAATTAATACCACAACGTCCGCCCATTGTGATGGTGGATACATTGATTTCCGCAGCAGATAAAAAAACTGTGAGCGGATTCACCATAAAAGAAGATAATATTTTTGTTGAAAACCACATATTTCAAGAACCCGGCATCATCGAAAATATCGCCCAATCGGCAGCTATGGGAGTTGGCTATGTGTGTAGCATCAACAATCAAAAAGTTCCTTTGGGTTTTATCGGAGCGATTAAGAATCTCCAAATATTCTCATTGCCCACAGTAAATAGTGAAATCCGCACGGAGATACAAGTGGATTATGAAGTGTTTGAAGCTACGTTGATTACAGGCAAGGTTTTTTGCAATGCAGTACTCATTGCTCAAGCCGAGATGAAAATTTTTCTCAAGCCTAACGAATAAATCCGTATCTTTGCACACTTTTAATTAAAAAGCAATGTCAGAAGAAATAAGACCAAATGTAAAAATTATTGATGCGGAGACTTTGGAAGTAAATTTAGACTACGAAATCACCCATTATAAAATGGACGAAAACGGCAACTACTCCCACTGTATGGTAGCAAATTGGGGAGGGAAAGAATTGACCAATACACAAAGTTGGGAAATCGTGAAAGAACGTATTCGTGATGCCAAAGAAAAGGTAATGAAAAATGAAGTCAGCCCGATTGCTTACTTTATGGAAAAGTGCATCACGGATGTAAGCACACTGTCGAAATATGTCGGCATTGCAAAATGGCGTATCAAAAGACATCTGAAGCCAGCTATATTCAATAAAATCAATACAAAAGTATTGCAAAAATATGCTGACTTCTTTCAAATTGATATCGAACATTTGAAAAACATTGAATCAAACAAAAAGTAAAACACTCACACGAACATTATGAAGTTAAATTTTGATCATAAGCAGCTTTCGGCTCATTGCGAAAGTGGAGCTACTGTAAACTTATTGGGATATTATAACGTAAAGATTTCGGAGCCTATGGTTTTCGGTATAGGTGCAGGATATTATTTTGGTCATTTGCCATTCATGAAAATGAATTTCTCGCCCATCACCACCTATAGGTCTTTACCCGGCTTGGTGTTCAGTCGCACTTGCAAGAACTTAGGACTTTCGTATGAGCGCAAGACGTTTAAATCACCTCAAAAATCCATGGACGAACTCGATAGAGTTTTGGATTCAGGCAATCCTTGCGGAGTGCAGGTAGGCACTTTTCATCTCCCCTTCTTCCCGCAAGAATATCGTATGCATTACAATATGCATAATATGGTTGTTTTTGGAAAAGAAAACAATGAATATTTTGTTGCCGACAGCGTTGTGCCGGGCGATTGTAGAATCTCTTATGATGATTTTGTTCGTGTACGTTACCCGAAAGGTGCCTTTGCTCCCAATGGAAAGATGTATCATATCACCAGTATTCCTGAGAACATAGATTTCAAAGCTCCTGCCATCACAGGCATTAAGAAAACCTGTTATGAAATGCTTGACATTCCTTTTCCATTGGTAGGAATAAAAGGAATTCGTTATTTTGCAAGGAGATTGCGCAAGTGGCCCATGAAAAAAGGCAATAAAGTGGCTTCGCAATATTTGGGACAATCTATTTTATCTTTAGAAGAAATAGGTACGGGTGGTGCAGGCTATCGTTTCATCTATGGTGCTTTCTTGAATGAAGCAGCAGATTTGTTGCAACGCGAAGAATTAAAAGAAATTGGAAAAGAAATGGGAGAAGCCGGCAACCGTTGGCGTAATTTCTCCTACTTAGGAGCACGTAACTGTAAAAACCGTGCTGAACCGGAACATACGTACGATTTTTTGGCAGACATCATCATGGACTGTGCAGATATGGAAGAAAAAATCTTCAAGAAACTCAGGAAAGTCAACTTCAAATAAATGACTGACAATACCATCATTGAGATTATCAATCTTAGCAAAACCTATAAAGGCAGCAACAAACCTGCTATAAATAATATTTCTCTCAAGATTGAAAAGGGCGAAGTGTTTGGGTTGTTGGGTCCAAACGGGGCAGGCAAAACCACCACCATATCTATCTTATGCGGTTTCTTTGCACCATCACACGGCGAAGTTTATATTGATGGTTTGTCTGTTACCAAAGATAAAGAACAAATCAAAAGCATCATCGGCATCGTGCCGCAAGAAATTGCCTTATATCCTACCTTGACGGCTTACGAAAACTTACAATTCATAGGTCGTATGTATGGTTTGAAAGGGAAAGTATTGAAAAGCCGCATCACCGAATTTATGGATTTATTGGGCTTGGACGAACATACCAACAAAAAAGTAGGAGCATTTTCGGGCGGGATGAAACGCAGGGTGAATCTGATTGCGGGTTTGTTGCATCATCCAAAGATTGTGTTTTTAGACGAACCTACTGTGGGCGTGGATGTGCAATCGCGCAATTTGATAATACAATATCTATATGAATTGAACAAATCAGGCACTACGATTATTTATACATCGCACTATTTGCAAGAAGCTGAAACCTTATGCAAACGCGTTGCCTTTATTGATAATGGTAATATTATTACCATAGGAACCCCAGAATCTTTGGTGGCAGGAGCCGAAGCGTGCAAAGATTTGGAAAGTGTTTTTTTGATGCTCACCGGAAAAGATTTACGAGACTAAAGCCATAAACCCATGAACAAATTCTATGCATCCTTCATCAAAGAAGTTTTATTGCTGATACGCGATAGAGCCGGCATAATATCCTTGTTTGTGATGCCAATTATTTTAGTGTTTGTGATGACGGTGATTGAAGACACCGCATTGAACTCTCTTGTGGATAAACAAATCACCATGCTGTATTGCAACGTGCAAAACGATAGCCTTGGCAATATCATCAAAAAAGGACTGAACGACACCAAAGCTTTCACCATCATTGATGAAGTGGACGGGGTGAAACTCACCAAAGAAACTACCAAGAAATTGGTGGCTGAAGGAAAATATCCTGTGGGTATTTATATCCCTAATGGTGCCACCGACACTTTGAAAAGCAACGCCCGCAAAGTAGTGTTGAAAACTTTTGCGGATGTGGGATTGGGAAAACCCAGCAAAGTGTCTCCAAAGTACGATTCGGTGATTATAGACATCTTCTACGATCCGGCGGTTAAAAACGCTTTGAAAGCAGTGGTGGACGGAGCCATCGGACAACATTCTTCTATTATAGTGGGCAAATTGATTTCGAAGATGTACACTGATATATTATCTGAATTCCTTCCCGGAGGTAAAAAGCTTGTGGTGGACTATCCGCAAATGATTTCCGTGAACAAAGAATACGCTTCCTTGCCCGACAATACTATCAAACCAAACTCTACACAGCATAATGTTCCTTCGTGGACTTTGTTTGCGATGTTTTTTATCGTCATCCCTTTGGCGGGAAGTATCATACAAGAGAAAGAAGGCGGCACCTATCTGCGACTGATGACCATGCCGAAAATGTTTATTTCTACGTTCTTTGGCAAGATAGTGGTCTATATCATTGTATGTTTGTTGCAAGTCACTATATTGTTCAGCATGGGTGTGTATCTTATTCCCTACGCAGGATTGCCCGCTTTGCAAATCGGCACGCATTTCGATGCTTTGGTGCTGGTGGTGGTGGCTTCGGCATTTGCAGCCGTAGGTTTTGGTGTGTTGATGGGTTCCATTGCCACAAGCTATCAGCAAGCAGCATCGGTGGGCGTCATCATCATCATTTTGGCTTCCTTGGGTGGATTGTGGATGCCGGTGTATTTCATGCCAAAAACCATGCAAGGTATGACGGAATTCTCTCCTTTGAGCTGGTCGCTGAAAAGCTTTTATGATTTGTTTTTGCGCAATGCCGACATGAAAGATGTGTTGCCCAATGTGTTTAAAATAATGATGTTTGGCACGGGGTCGTTCATGGTGGGGTTTTTGTATAAGGCGTGGAAGAAAGTCAAGTAGCGAAGCTACAAGAACCAAATTCCAAATACCAAGAGCCAAACTCGGAGCTACGAACTACGAACTATAAACTAACATGCTAACAGAACTCACCAACATAAACATCCGCTTCCACGAAGTTGATTCGCTGCGCATCGTGTGGCATGGACATTATCTGAAATATTTTGAAGACGGGCGCGAAGCCTTTGGCAGGAAATATGGCATCGGCTATATGGATGTGTATGACTTGGGTTTGTTGACGCCTTTGGTGAAGATTGCCTGCGACTATAAACGTCCCATCAAATATGGCGACCTTGTGGTGCTTGAAACAAAATATATTGATAGCGAAGCTGCCAAAATACAGTTTCAATTCACCCTATTTCATGCAGAGACAAAAGAGGTGTATGCCGTAGGCGAAAGTACACAAGTGTTTCTGAACGACAAAAACGAACTGATGCTCACTCTTCCAAAGTTTTTTGTTGATTGGAAAAAACGATGGGAATTTGAGATTTGAGATTTTTGATTTTAGGCTTTTAGGCTTTTAGGCTTTAGACTATTAGGTTTTGTGTTCTTTGTGAAAATCCTTGTGTCCTTTGAGGTTATTTTTTTTTCTTTACCACAAGTTTCACAAAGGAAAGCACAAAGGAGCACAAATAACAATAGAACAATTCAACAATAGAACCATAAAAAAAGCCCACTCTTTCAAGCAGGCTTTAATCTAATTATAAACTTAACTTTATATATGGATGATAAAGTTCAAAATAAAATATTCCTGATTAGGTTATAGTCAAGAATATAGGTCCCTCCCAACCGGTTACTTCGTTGGCTCTTATGGGACGATGAAAGAAAGCATAATCAACTCCCTTTTCTAGATTGGGGATTTCAATATTGGCGTGTGTGTCGCCATCGGGATAAATTCTATTGGTGAAATTCACCAAATCCTTAGTGCAATACCATGCATGAGCCACGGCATCGCCTCTTGCGGTGAGGAAAGCACTGTGAGGTTGCAGCCCCTTTTTCACCTTGAAAGATTGCGGACCTCTTCCTACCTGTTTCTTTTCATCCATACCTGCACTATGAATGATGGCTATGCTTTCTTCTGCGCTCAAACCGGGCACATTGGCAGCATTTTCTACAAAATTACCCAAGGCAGTTAAATCTCCCAACACCACTTTGCGCCATACTTTGATGTTGGGCAGTTTGTTTTCCGAAATCTCCGCATTAATAGCTGCGACAAACTTTACTATATTGGTTTTTGTTAATGCAACTCGAGCTACGGTGTCTTCGGCTTCGAAATTTGCATTGTCGGTCATACTTGTTGTGTAATGAATGCCATCTTCCGCCAAATCTGAGTTGCTTTTTGAACTTAATTCTAATTTTACTTGGAATGCCATAATTGTAGGTTTTAAAATTTTTACGAAAGTAAACCTTTTTTTTGAATTTACACTATACCAAACAAACTTTAACCATACCTTAACCTAGGCAAATTTTTAAAATATACAATAATTGATTCAAAAAACCTTTTAAATTGCTCTGTATATTCTTATATATCTGTAACTTAAAATTTGATAACGATTCTAATTCAAATCAAAAAAATCAAAAACATCAATTTTAGAAAAACAACGAAAAAATTTGTAACTCAAAACAACAAATTCTTCGGATGAATGATACCATTTCTAGTGTGATGATATCATGTGTCTGAAGGATGATATCATTTCCGGTTTTATGGTATCATTTCTAGTTTTATGATATCATAATTCTGAAGGATGATATCATTTCCGGTTTTATGAAACCATTTGTCTGATGAATGATGTCATTTCTAGGGTGATGATGTCATGTGTCTGATGAATGATATCATTTCCGGTTTTATGATGTCATATGTCTGATTTATGATAC
>CAIOJS010000214.1 GCA_903858655.1 uncultured bacterium
AAATTCAAACATCTGATGGAAATCGGGAAGTGTATTTTTATCTCCGGCAAGGTGGATAAACGCTTTTGGGACAAAGAAAAAGAAAACGACCCCAATGCGGTGATAGAATATGAAATCAAAATCCAAAGCATCGAACCCTTGTATGATTTGATGGAACGTAGGGCGAAAAGTTTGCTGCTCACCATTCCATTAGAGTATATTACTTCAGATATTGTGAAAGATTTGGGTAATATGATTCAAAATAATCCTGGGAAAGTGGATTTAAAGATGCGCGTGTTTGATGCTGAGGAAGAAGTTTTTGTGGATATGAATTCGCATAAGCGAAAAATAAATCCGGAAACCTTTCTCAAAGAAATTCAAAAGATGGATTTGGTGAAGGTTAAATTGAGTTAGTAATTTAACTTATTCAATATAAATTTACATCCTTTTCTGCTGCAAAGCATCTTCCAACAACATATTCAAAAGCTCTGACAAAGGGTAGCCAAACACGGCTGCCTGTTGTGGAACGATACTCATTTCGGACATCCCGGGAACGGTATTGATTTCTAAAAAATACATACAATTGTCTTTTGTCAAGATATAATCTACGCGCACCACGCCTTTGCAATTGAGCTTGTTGTAGAGGAAGCTCGAGGTGGCGGTACACACCGTGGCAACTTCCACAGAGATGTTTGCCGGCGTGATTTCTTGCGAATGTCCTTTCACATATTTGGCATCATAATCAAAAAATTCATTGTTCGGGACTATCTCGGTGATGGGAAACACTATCATGCGATTCTTGTAGCGGAACAAACCGCAAGTGATTTCCGTACCATCAATAAATTCTTCCACCAAAATCTCATCATCCACCGTAAAAGCTAAAGTTATCGCGCTAAGCAATTCTTCCTGTGTCTTTGCTTTGGATGTGGCAACGCTCGAACCTCCATTGCAAGGTTTGACAAATACCGGCAGGGCAACTTCTTCTAAAATTCTTTCCAAATTCAGCGCATCGCGTTTGAACAGATGAACCGAATTGGCGACATTCACCTCCAAGGAACGGACAACTTTATTGCAATAAGCCTTATTGAATGTCAAAGCCGAGACCGAATGGTTCGAAGAGGTGTAGGGTAATCCCAACAAATCGAAATATCCTAAAATCTTTCCGTCTTCTCCCGGGGTGCCGTGTATGATATTAAAAACGCAGTCGAAAGTAATCTTCTCGTTTCGTACAGTAATCGAGAAATCATTTTTATCAACGGCATGTTCCGTATTATTTTCGTCCAAATATACCCATTTATCTTTGTTTATAATAATAAGATAAGACGCGTAGCTTTCCTTATCTATGTGCGCCATAATGACTCCGGCACTATTGATTGAGATTTCATATTCGCCCGAATAGCCTCCGGCAATGACTGCAATGTTCTTCATAATGATAAAAAATTAATGTGCAAAGGTAAACAGTTTTACTTTATTTACGCCAAGAACGAGAAATTTTTCTATATTTGTGCCTTCAAATAATAAAACGAACGGAATCAAGTTTATTATTACGCAACGTTTTGTTATATAATTAGATTAAAACGATTGAACTATGAGTTTTTTTAGCTTCCTGCGAAGCAAAGTTTTCTTCAGACATACTATGATTGCCGTGGTAGTTACCATTGTGATTATGTGGTTAATATTGCGCATGTTAAATATCTATACACGGCACGGTCAGGCTATCGTTGTGCCCAATTTTATCGGTGTGAGTTTGGCTAAAATTGATGATTTTGCTTCCGATAATGATTTGGAGGCTGCCATTGTGGATTCCGTTTATGAAATGTCATTGCCGAAGGGCACTGTGGCGATGCAAGACCCCTTGCCGGGGACGAAAGTGAAAAAAAATAGAAAAATTTATTTGACTGTGGTGGCGCTGAAACCCGAACAGGTTGCCATGCCCAACCTTGTGGACTTGACATTGCGCCAGGCGACTTCGATGCTGGAGACTTATGGACTGAAAATCGGCAACCTGACCTACGTTCCCGACATTGCGAATAATGCCGTTCTCAAACAGAAATATAAAGGTATTGATATAAAAGAGGGTTTTCTGATTGAAAAGGGCACGAAAATTGATCTAGTGTTGGGCAAGGGCAATGATAAAGAAAACTCGAAGGTGCCGGATTTGATTGGCAAAAAACAATTACAAGTGATGGATATGTTGAATGATGCATCGCTCAATATAGGCAACGAAATTTTTCTGGACGGCAACGACACCACCCGTGCGAGAGTATTTAAGCAAAAACCCGACGCCAATAGTTCTATTCAGTTTGGCGGAACGGTGGATGTGTGGTATCGTTCGGATAGAAAAAATGATTCTAAAAAAAATAAAAAATAAGATTTGATGACTAAAAAAATACTTTTGCTACTGCTGTTCCTTTCGGGATGTTGGACACTGTCCGCTCAGGAACATTTGTCAGGACTTCAGGCGAATCCGCTACTGTCGAAATCTAAAAATATACTGCTTCAGCCCAAAACATTATCGGGCGAGGTGCATCTGCCTTTCTTAGACGATTTTTCGTATTTCGACAAGCGCGTTTATCCTGTGGATTCGCTCTGGTCAGATCGGTATGCCTTCGTTAATTCAACCTATTGCGTCAATCCGCCAACGGTTGGCGTGGTTACATTAGACGCCATGAACGATACGGGAGCGATGTATCAAAATGCAGTCATCACCCCTTTTATTGCAGACTCTTTGACTTCCCAACGGATACGTTTGGATTCTCTTTTTAGTGGCTTGCCGTCGCGTATAACGCCCGCCGATTCTCTTTATTTTAGTTTCTATTATCAGCCGCAAGGCTTGGGTGATGCTCCCAACAAGCTCGATTCGCTTATGCTCGATTTTTATTCTCCTCATCTCAAAAAATGGATATCTGCATGGGGCAGCCCGGGCATGACATTGGATTCCTTTCGCTATAAATACAATCGCGATTTCCGGCAGGTGATGATTCCCATCAAAGATACCACCTTTCTGCAAAAAGGATTTCGCTTTCGGTTCACCAATTATGCCAGCATTGCCGCCACAAGTCTGCCAAGTTGGCAAAGCAATGTGGATGAGTGGAATTTGGATTATGTGTATCTCAATGTGGGTCGCACTAAGAACGACACGGTGTATAAAGACATCACATTTGTTGACCCTGCGCCCTCTATGCTCAAGAATTTTAGCCAAATGCCTGCGCGACATTTTGCCAATACGGATTTGACGGATAAGTTTCATCTGAAAATATCCAATTTGAATGGTATCGGGGTTATTAAATCTTATAAATATATTGTTACACAAGAAAACGGACCCTTTACGTTTACGCACGACGCCGGGGTTTTCAACTTGCTGCCGTTTATAACTTCGGGTTATGATACCTATGATTTGCATGTGAACCCTGCGGTGGATTTCACGCTGCCTTCGATGGCGGGCACGGACAGTGCAGTGTTTGATATAGCGCATATCATCGGCAGCACTGGCTGGGGCGAAAACATCATGCGCAATGATACCATCACGCGGCGTCAGGAGTTCAATAATGCTTACGCTTATGACGATGGCACCGCCGAAAAAGGCTACGGTTTGTCGGGTGTGAATGCCAAATTGGCTTATGAGTTTACCTTCAATCAGCCCGACACCTTGGGCGGCATCCAAATGTATTTCAATCAGACCTTGACAACACCCTATTATAAGTATTTTAAACTCACCGTGTGGTCTTCGCTCAATCCCGAGACCGTTATATATAAATCGGCGCAAAAACGTCCGGAGTTTGCTGACAGTATCAATGCTTTTTATACCTATGAGATTAAAGATACCGCCATCATGGTGAGCGGCACGTTTTATGTGGGATGGGTGCAGAGCACTGATGACAACCTCAACGTGGGCTACGACCAAAATACCGATGCCCAAAGCCATACCTTTTATAATGTGGAGGGCGTTTGGCTGCCAACGTCGTTCAACGGGGCGCTTATGATACGTCCGCTGGTGGGCACATCATGGCAAAAGAAGAAAATTACGCCGCCGGTGGCTGATACTGCCAAGCATTTTGTGTGTAATGTGGGTCCAAATCCTGCCAACGGAACTCTTCATCTCACCTTGCCATCCAATTATAACACCGAAGTGAATCGCGCGAACATCACCATTGAGATGTTTGATTTCATTGGACGCAAGGTGCTGAGCCAAGCTTTCGCCGACCAAATTAATGTGGGCACGCTGAGCCAGGGGGCATATTATATGCGCCTTACGAACTATCATGCGAACGAGGTGTTCGTGTATAAGGTCATTATAAGTAGGTAGGAGTTCCGAGTTTTTAGTTCATAGTTCCGAATTCATAGTTCGGAGGCTACCCAAGTGATTTTTTTCATGCGAATGAAATGAAACGCGATTCAAATTGTTACCATCAATTTTTGGGTGCAGGTTTTTTCTTATGAAAAGGAAAAAGATAATTATGGTCAGTAAGTGCTTTATTGTTTTCATGTTGAACACTTAGCTTCCATTTCTTACCAATTTTAAAGTGTTTTGTAGTTCCTATTTCTGTTATTCCAAATACAGTGATACAGGTGCCTATAAATCCAATACCTACCGCCAACAGGGCAATGCCCATTCCATAAGAATCTTCAGATGAATTATGGTGGTGATTATAATAGTTATTAAAAGTTGCGCCGATTCCTATGCCTGTAGCCAACAGCGAACTGCCCAAAACGGCGGGTTCATATCCCTTGTAAGCATTTATTTCTTTTATATCGTTGAGCTTTATTTCCTTTCCCTTTACGGTGATGGTGGAGTCGGAAATAACGCCAAGAACTCCCATAGCTGCATTGCCCGTAAAGGTTCGGACAAAAACTCTATTGCCGGTTCTAAAGAATCGTTCATACGAATACTTCTGCCAACTTTTGTCTAAAATACGTTTGACGACTAATATATGATGATAAGGCAAATTTGCTTGCGCGATGCTATACGTGGCAATATGCAGCGCGAAAAACACCAAAATTGCAGCAATCCATCCTGAAGAAATTCTTTTCATAGCTATAATGTTTTTAAATATTAATACCTTAGAGCACAACAAAGGTCGGTAAAATTATTTAGATATTGAAATTTTTTATTTGATTAGATTCATAGTTCCAATTTTTTTGCTCGGGGATTTATACTTTATAATATTTAATTCGAAAGGCACATTCGTGCGCATGAGAGCTATATATATAATAAGGTAGATTCTATTTTTCAAAAATTACATTTTTGAATAATTTCCACAGCTATTATTTCTTGTTTTTTGATTTCTTTTCCTGCGATATTATGATTTAGATATCATACTGTCATCGCTATTTTTTCTATACTATTTTCTAAAAAACGTTTTATAGAGATGATTAATCAATTCGTATATATTAACATATATTTCGTATATTCTAAAAAAAAGTGCTCCTTTTTTAGGTGTGTACGGCACTTTTATTGGTATTTACGATGTTTTTTTAGGAATTTATAAACCTTAAAATGGAAATTATGAAGCTTAAAAAGGAATCTATAAAACTATTTTTAGTATGTATAAAACAGTAAATAGAATGTACAAAACATTTATTGGAATGTGCAAAACATTTTTAGGAATGTATAGAATTATTTTAAGTCTATACCGAGTTATTTCTATATAATATGAGATTGCATCTATATAATATTGGACTATTCTTTTTCTTTATGGAAAAAGTTCAAAATGAAATGAAAAATTAAACCTGCCCGACGGTCAGGCGGGAATGAAAAATGAAAAATTTTCAATCCCGACCTAATTGATTCGATTTGATTATTGAATTGTGGGTAGGCTTTAGCTTCCCTATTGTTTTTCTATTGTATCTATTGTGCCTATTGTGGTGAAAAAAATATCGCGCTAAAGCGCAAAAGTGCAAAGATAGGAAAAGGAAAGTCGTAATTTTCGATTAACAATTCGTCCTTTTTATATTTCTTTTGAACCCTTATTTCAGTATTCAAAAAAATGTATGTATTTTTGTAGAAAAAATAAGTTTGAGAATTTAAACTATGAGAAAGCGGAGCGACTATGAAATATAAAATTTTACTCGTTAGCCTGTGCACCTATTTGGTACTCATCCTCATTTATGTTTTTCCGATATTTCATGTAAGACGTATGAATTTCTTTGCCACAATAGGCTTAGTAATCATTTCCGAAGTGATACTGCTATTATTATTACATGTAAGGAATAATACTGCGCGAAAAAAATATTATAAATTTTTAGTCGTCGCTTCAATCAATTATGCCATAGTTTTTCTCTTATATAGCTTGACCTTGCCCCTATTATGGTGGTTATCCGGTCCATTTCCGTTTTTCACGGCATTTAATTCAACATGGTTTTCTGTCGTGTCCCTTGTCTTCATAATAGGGTCAATAATACCAATTCTAAGCTCAATAATTATGTTTTTGATAAATCGAAAACATCACTCAGAAACAAGCGCATTACCCGATGAATCCCAACAATAGAACCATCTAACAATAGAACAATTTCAACTCGAATTTTCTACTATTATCTATTCACTAGTCACTATTCTCTAATCCACTTCCAACTCCTCCCAAAACTCCAACGCCCTCCGCGTGTGCGGAATCACTATCGATCCGCCCACCAAATTGGCAATAGCAAACACTTCCATCAGCTCGGCTTTGCTCATCTGTTGCTCATGGCACTTTATCAAATGATATTTGATACAATCGTCGCACCTGAGCACCATCGAAGCCACCAAACCCAACATTTCTTTCGTCTTGACGGGCAAAGCCCCCTCCTGATAGGCATTCGTATCCAAACTAAAAAAACGTTTCAATACAAGATTGTCCTCCGCCAAAAGTTTCTCGTTCATTTTTTGGCGATATTCATTAAACTCTTCCAATTGTTTTCCCATGCTATGCCTTATTTATTATTGAAGTACAAATTAATTGATAAAAAATTAAAATCCATGATCCACGGTTGAAGATCCAAATTCCAAATTCCAAAACCCAAATTCCAAGTTTTAAGACCCAAGCTCCAAATTCCAAGCTCCAAATTCCAAGTTTTAAGACCCAAGATCCAAATTCCAAGCTCCAAATTCCAAGGGGGCTAACACAATGATTTTGTTCAAAGAAATACAACCCAATTTATATTTCATAATCTTATCATTCCAATTATACCGCTGCCCTTCCTCCTTGGTATTTGGAATTTGGAGCTTGGTATTTGGAATTTTCCTCTTGGTATTTGGAATTT
>CAIOJS010000215.1 GCA_903858655.1 uncultured bacterium
ACGATTAGTTATTTGTGTTGCTTCTGAACCGAATATTATATTTAATTTATCGAGAATATTTATTATGGACCTTGCTTCAGAAGACCGCAGGGCAAATCCGGAATAAGCACGGTAAAGATTTTCGAGATCTTCGTATCGTGATGTCCTAAATTGCCCAGTTTTGTTAAGATAAGAGGAGTTATTACATATTTGGGCGCATATCTGTTCTTTGGCGAATCGCCGTTCTGGAACACTCACTAATTTGATAAAGGGATGTTGTGTCATCAACGTAACGAAAGTCCCAAGGTTGCTTTGAATAGCATTGAGTTTTTCGCCAGCGTTTAAAGGAACCCCCAATTGTAACCTAGTAAATAGGAGCCTGACTTCTTCGTCATTTATTTCTTCAATTTCAGTTATTGTTAATTCGTATTCCTCGAATTTACATCGGTCTTCGAAAGAGAGGCTTTCGAAAGTCGCTTGATGTTCTAAATCCTCAAATTCCCCATCGAAATATCCGATAATAGCTTGAATTCTTTGATGCCCATCTATACAATCCCATCCATCATCGGTTTTTTGCATGTACAATTTCGGGATATCAATTCCCTTAAATATCGAGTCAACCAAAAGTTTCTTTTTCCCTTCATCCCAAACCAAACCGCGTTGATAAACTGGAAAATTTATTCTATTCCGGTTTTTATATAAAAATAAAAGCGGCCATTTAATTATAGAAAATCTCATCGTCAGCCCCCAAGCATAAGGTTGGAATTTATTAGTTCGTCATCGAGAGAATGCCCGATATTTTTCTCAATCTGAGCTAATTTCATTAAAACCCAGCTTTTTAAAGGATTCTGTGACCTGTAGGAATCTTCTTTGTATTCCGTTAAACTGCTTAAATTTTGCATATTACCCAAAAAGGGTAACCTCTGCATCATCCCTACTTTTGGAGATGGATTAACTGCGTCACCTTCTCTTCCGAGTACTTCGGTATCAGGAACAATTAGTTCGATTCTAAAAGGCTTGGACATTACCTGAGCAGAAAATATAAGAGAGATCAAAGCGAAATCTTCACTTCTTAGACTACACCCCAATACTCTTAAAACGTCGCATTCGGTTAACAAATTCGAAGCTTTTTCCCATAACTCAGGGAATACTTTTTCGTGCGGTTTTTTATAAACGGACGGTGGCATCCAACCAGTACATTTATCTTTATAGTCGAGTTGTTCGAATTTCCCCGATACTGCCAACTCATCTTTCTCAATACACCAATTAAAAGAACCATGCATCTTCAATAACAAAGGCACCTTGGAATGCGGTTTTTCTTGAGGTGGGGTAGTAATGTAACCATAATCAATTATTCCGTAAATATCATGGAATGCAGCGTCAAGTATGGAATCGTAATTGAGAGTTAAAATACCCAGTAAGGATTCACCATTTTCCCCCATATTGGGGCCGTATTTATTATGGATATGTAACAGGCTGTTGTGTATCTTGGGAACTAGTGATTTGCCGTTGATTTCGGTTAGAAGATATTCCCGAAATAGTTGACGCAGTTCCGAACACACGGTTTTGAACGGTGATAGATCTAAACCCTTGTGACCTTCCAGCAAACTAAGAATTACTTCAATATCTTGGTCTTGCGGAATACTAAAATTCTTACGCAAAATCGAATACGGTCCTTTCCTCGACTCCGACATACGTGAGACGGTAGAACCGATTCCTCGCATCGAAAGGTTAGATTCGATGCCTTGGTGTTCCATTTCGGCGCAAATTGCACCAGCCCCTGTTAAGTAAACGACTTTATCCATATAAACCTGTTGAATACCGCGGGTTCAATAATGAAGTGCAACACTTGGAGAAGCAGGAAGGGGGCTGGTACTCTAAGTAGATATGGGAAAACAATACAGACATTTGAGCATCGATGAAAGGGAACAGATAGCGCAGTTAAAGAATGAGGGCACAGGG
>CAIOJS010000216.1 GCA_903858655.1 uncultured bacterium
CCTCGACAGGGATGGGCATATACAACTGTATTGGAGCATCACCCTCGACAGGGATGGGCATATACAACTGTATTGGAGCATCACCCTCGACAGGGATGGGCATATACAACTGTATTGGAGCATTCCGCTCGTGCGGAACTATCCGCGACAACTGTATAGGAGCGTTCCGCTCGTGCGAAACTATCCGCGACAACTGTATTGGAGTATTCCGCTCGTGCGAAACTATCCGCGACAACTGTATTGGAGCATTCCGCTCGTGCGGAACTGTCCGCGACAACTGTATTGGAGCATTCCGCTCGTGCGAAACTATCCTATACAACTGTATTGAGGCATTCCGCTCGTGCGAAACTATCCTATACAACTGTATTGGGGCATTCCGCTCGTGCGAAACTATCCTATACAACTGTATTGAGGCATTCCGCTCGTATGCGTCAACATGTGAGTCACCGATACACGAAAACGGTTGGAGGGATTTTTATTTGCAGAATAGGAGTCCATAGAATAGACATTTAAAAATGATGGCAGACCGCCTGAAGCCTGAGACGGAGCGTGAGGGATTGGAGCGTAAAGCCCACAGCGCCGTTATTCAGGCGCGAGGACTTGCAGCGTAAAGCCCGACCCCGACATTTTCTGTCGGGGGCACGCCCAAATTAGTTGCGAGTTCAGAGTTCGCAGTTCAAAGTTCTTTGCCCTCTACGAATTACGAATCTTCGAATTACGAATATGGGGGCAGGTTTTAATTTTTGAGTTTTGGGTTTTGGCTTTTGGTATTTGGAGCTTGGGTTTTAGAGCTTGGTATTTTCAAAGGAGCTTTGGTTTACATACCAAACTAAGAAAAATGCCGTTTCTCTTCGGCAAATTATTTACCTTTGCAAACTGAAAATTATTTATGAATCATTGAAAATGTAGCTATGAAAAAATTATGTGTTGCTTTATTGTTGTGCGCGACGCTTGGCGTGCGTATTTTTGCATCGAATCCGCCCGACGAGGGGATGTGGTTGCCGATGTTGATTGACCGATTGAATTATGTGGATATGCAAAAGATGGGTTTGCATCTGACTGCCGACGAACTTTATAATGTGAACAATGCTTCGCTGAAGGACGCCATCGTGGGCTTGGGCAGCAAGGAAAATCCGAGTATGCACTTTTGTACTGCCGAGATTGTTTCGGACCAAGGACTGCTACTGACCAACCATCACTGCGGTTTTGAAGCCATTCAGAGCAACAGCACCATTGAGCACGACTACCTGACCAATGGTTTTTGGGCGACGAGCCAAAAGGAAGAGTTGCGCTGCGAGGGGGTGACGGCTGCCATTTTGGTGCGTATGGAAAACGTGACCGATACGGTGATTGCCCATCTGACCGACAAAATGACGGAAGACGAACGCGATGCTGCCATCAAAAAAATCTCGACGAAGTTGGAAAAACAAGCTGCTGAGAAAGGCAAATATGTGGTGGATGTGAAGAGTTTTTATAACAACAATGAGTTCTATATGTTTGTTTATACGGTGTATAAAGATGTACGTTTGTGTGGCGCACCGCCATCGGCAATAGGCAAGTTTGGCGGCGACACCGACAACTGGATGTGGCCCCGCCATACGGGCGATTTCTCAATGTTGCGTATCTATACAGGGGCAGACGGTGCGCCTGCGGATTATTCGGATAAGAACGTGCCGCTGAAACCTAAATATCATTTGCCTGTTTCGCTGAAAGGGTCGAAGAAAGATGATTTCGCGATGATTTGGGGATATCCGGGCAATACGGAACGTTATCTAACTTCCTATGGAGTGCAGTTGGCGTTGGAACAATCGAATCCTACGGTCGTTTCGATACGCACCAAAAAGCTTGCGTTGATGAAAGAAGATATGGACCTCGACCCGAAAATCAAATTGCAATATGCTTCGAAATATGCTCAATCGGCTAACTATTGGAAGTATTTCATCGGACAATCGAAGGGTTTGAAACGCTTGGATGTGTATGACAAAAAGAAACAAATTGAAGCGCAATTCACCACATGGGTGAATGCCGACGATGCGCGCAAAGCGAAATATGGTGAAGCGCTGAAGCTGATAGCCGAAGGATATGCGGATATGAAAAAATATAACCTCAGCATGAAATATTTGGAGGAAGCAGCGTTTCAGGGACCGGAATTTATGTATTTTTCGTTTGGAGCGTTTCAGCTTTATATGAAACTGAAGACGCAAAACGACACCAAAGATAAGAAAGCGAAAGCTATCCTGAACCCCGACATCAAAACGATGGCAGATGGTTTCAAGCCCGAAGTGGAGAAGTTCTTTAAGGATTATAATCAACCTACGGATAAGAAACTTTTTGTTGCCCTGCTGAAGATGTATTATGACAATGTGAGCAAAGAACAGTTGCCCGATATTTTCACCACGGTGGTGGATAAGAAATATAAAGGCGATTTCAACAAATGGGCTGCGGATGTGTATGCCACGTCCATCTTTGTGGATAAAGCGCGCTTGGAAGCTTTCTTAGACAAGCCAAGTTATAAGGCAATTGTGAACGACGCGGGATTTAAAATCACGCTTTCGATGGTGACATGTATCCGCGGTTTGTATAAATCTATGGGCGATTTGCAGTCGAAGATAGACCGAGGCAATCGCTTGTTTGTGGCGGGCTTGCGCGAGATGAATCCCGACAAGAAATATGCTCCCGACGCCAACTCAACCATGCGCATGACCTACGGCAGAGTGTTGGATTATGATGCTGCGGATGCGGTGCATTATAATTATTTCACTACGTTGAAAGGGGTGATGGAGAAGGAAGATTCTACCAGCGATGAGTTCATTGTTCCCAAGAAACTCAAAGCGCTGTATGAGGCAAAAGACTACGGACGCTACGGACAAAACGGCGACATGCACGTATGTTTCACTGCCAACCTCGACATCACGGGCGGCAACTCGGGCAGCCCGGTGATCAACGGTAACGGACAACTTATCGGTATCGCCTTCGATGGCAATTGGGAAGCCATGAGCGGCGACATAGCCTACGAAGCAGATCTCCAAAGAACCATCTGCGTTGACATACGCTATGTGCTTTTCGTTATTGACAAATATGCCGGTGCGAAAAACTTAGTGGATGAGATGACGTTGGTGCAGTAAAGAGAAGTTGAGATGGGGAGGGATGGGCTGTTTCGGATATGGGGCAGCCTTTTCTTTTGGAAGAACCAAATACCAAACACCAAGATCCAAATACCAAATTCCAAATACCAAGGCTTAAAGGCACGAAGGCGCATGGTTGCCGAATGTGTTTCTTGTTTAAAGGAAAAGTTCTTAATCACTTCGTGTTTCTTTGAGTCTTGGTGTCTTTGTGGTTGAAAAGAGACTTCTCTTTGTGGACATAAAAACCTTAATTCCTAAAAAAGTAGTATTTTTGCATTCTTTAATAAATAAAATGGAAGTAAATTTAATTCATGCCGAAGATTTTAAGCTCGATGGGGGAGCTTGTTTTGGTGTCGTGCCGAAGTCTATTTGGAATAAGATATATCCCGCCGACGAAAACAATATGGTGGAAATTGCCACGCGTTTGTTCTTGGTTCGCGAGGGCGACCGCTTAATTCTTTTTGATACGGGCATCGGCAACAAACAACGAGACAAACTGCTCGCCTATTATTATGTCGCCAATCGAGATAACCTCCTCAACTCCTTTGCCAATTTGGGAATAAGTCCTGACGATGTCACCGACGTGGTTTTCACACACCTGCATTTCGATCATTGTGGGGGCGCTTTCCGCAAGAATGACGATGGCGAAGCTATCGCAGTGTTTCGCAATGCCAACTATTGGGTATCGCGGGCGCAATGGGATGCTTCGCAAAAGCCTAACCAACGTGAGAGGGCATCCTATTATAAAGAGAACCTAAACCCTTTGATGGAATCGGGTAAGTTGCATTTTATTGAGCAGGAGGGCAACTTCACCCCGAACATTTTCTTGCATCTGATGGATGGACATACGGATGGGCAGTTGATACCCGTGGTGCACTATAAAAACAAGACCTTGGCGTATGTGGCAGATTTGATACCAACGTTTGCGCATCTTTCTTTGCCTTTTATCACAAGTTTCGATGTGCGTCCATTGTTATCTTTGGAAGAAAAGCAGCAGTTTCTCCAAGTTGCTGCCGACCACAATTACATCCTCGTGTTTGAACACGATGCGCTGCATCCCTGCTGCACCGTGCAGAATACCGATAAAGGCGCCCAAGTGGACGAAACAGGCACCTTAGAATATTTCATGAATAAATAAACCACCTTATGACAGCGCAACAAATCACACAACTCAATCAAGACTTTGCCCATGCTACGGCGCAAGAAATTCTGCATTATTGTTGTGAACACTATGGACAAAACATAGTTTTCTCCACTAGCTTGGGTGTGGAAGATCAAATGCTGACGCATATAATAGCTTCAGACAAACTGCCTATTGAGTTCATTACCTTAGATACAGGACGTCTATTTCCCGAAACCTATAGCCTGATGGAACGCACTCGTGAGAAATACAATATTCAAATCAACATCTATTTCCCTGATGCTGCTCATGTAGAAGCTATGGTGAATACGAAAGGGGTGAATTTGTTTTACGAAAGCATTGAAAGTCGCAAACTTTGTTGTCATATCCGCAAGATAGAACCTTTGCAACGTGCCTTACAAGGCAAGACATGTTGGGTTACAGGCTTGCGTGGTGGTCAATCGGAGCATCGTGCCGATATGCAAATATTTGATTGGGATGATGAATATGGTCTGTTGAAAGTGAATCCATTGATCAAACTCACAGAAGAAGATGTGTGGAGTTTTGTTCGCAGCCATCACGTGCCTTATAATAAATTACATGATAAAAACTTTAAAAGCATAGGCTGTTGTCCATGCACGCGTGCGGTGAATGATGACGAAGATGCTCGCGCCGGACGATGGTGGTGGGAAGATGCAGGGCATAAAGAATGTGGATTGCATGAGAGATGATTCTGATTTAAGATTTTAGATTTTAGATTTTACTTTAGGCACTTGAGGTACTCGAAGTACTTTAGGCACTTTAAATACTCGAAGTACTTTAGGCACTTATTCGTTAGGAAAGTAAATCCCATGTTTCTCATTATACATCAGCAAAAAGTGATGTATCATATCGCGTTTGTGTTTGGTGTTTTCCAATTCCTGATATAGGTCGACATCGTGTGTCTTTAGAAAGTCGCGGAAGTTTTGATAGGTGAATTGGAAGGTGGCTCCTGTTTCGAAATCGAGAAGGTATTCGGTATATTCGTCGGAATTCAATACCAAGCTTGACGGCTCGTCGAAGGAATTGAAATCCTGATGAAAGCCTTGTTTATACATCATAAAATGAGATAAAGCACCCACGATAAACATACGATAATAGCTAAAATCCCCTTGATTGAAATATAAGGAGCCATTCTTGTAGAAACCAAAACACTTCTTGATGGAGATGGTTTTCTGTTTGCCTGTTGAATCTATGTAAGTACCTTTCAATACAAAGGTCTCAGCGCCCGAATTGTTATTCTCCTTTTGCGCTGTAAAGATGGTGATGGAAGGTGCATTGTCTTTGAACTCAGCAAAGGTAGCATAGATGCCTTCATTAAATTTAAAGTCGCGGGTATATTTCACTTTCAGGGCGCTGCTATCCGCCTGGGCAAATAGCGCAGGTGTGCTGAATAGGCAAAATACATATAATAATTGTATAGGTTTTGATAGTTTCATAGATGCTAATTTTTAAAGCGCGAAAAGGCAGGTTTGAATCCCAATTGATTGAAGTTGACACTATAGAGCAATTCAGACACTATGGCTCCATCGTAGAACCGATACGTTGTCCGAACGCCAAGGCTCAAGGGTGCTAAAAAACGTAAGGCATGAAAATCCATCAACAGCGATGCACCAACAGAATTATAAGTAGAAAGACCGTTGTGCCAATCTTGTGCCAAGGCTTGGTCGTAATACAAACCTGCACGAAAACGTTTGATATATAACAAAGAGCCTATGCTCCAATCGGGATAGAACAAAGGCATTTCATACGCCAACTTGCCCACCATTAACTGATGATACCCGCTCATATCAATAGCTTGCGGAAAGCTGACAATATCACTAAACATATAATGTGTAGCATCATTCCGTTGCCATGCCACGTAAGCATTCAAACTATGATGCCTGCCAATGCCCGGAAAATAAAACATTGTCTCAACAGAAACCATATTCCCTAAATTATTCCCACTAAAGGGCGTATGGCGGAAGTTCACATCCACCAACTGCCCCCAACGAGGATTGATATCCCTTTCGGAAGTCTTCAACAAATGGTATGCATATAGGCGATATTCCATGGCTTGAAAATATCCCGAATAGGATTCCATAGAATAATTCTTTCGTGGAATAAGATCATAAAACGCAAACGCCACTTGCGGCTGCACAAAAATATAATATTTCCCTTTGTTAAGCTTCAACGGAACTTTAACTATGGCTTGTGCAGAAAACACATCCCAATGAACATTATCTTTTTTGTTCAGTTGATAGTTGACTTCCAAATCTATTTGCGGATACCATCCGCGATAGCTCACCTTGGCATAAAAGCCTTGGGTGGGTAGCAGCCAATCATGCTCGTAGCCTGCGCTCGCCACCATAGTGCTCAACACATTTTGCGACATGATTTCAAAGCCGGGTTTAATCGTCGTGTTGTCGGCATCCACCGAAATAGGTCCCCAACTATGAAAGTTGAATAGATGCAGCAGCTTGGAGTATTTCTTTGTGGGATAGGTGGTTTGCCCTGTCTTATAGAAATCCAACACACCGCTTTCATGTTGCGCCACACTCTCATAGAGCTTCACCGAACTGTTGACCACATCCGGCAGGGGAATCCATTGCGAGGAATCAATGACATGCTTCACCAATTGATATCCATCCGCCGAATAATCGGAATACAACACCTCTTTGCCATCGGGCGAGAGTGCAGGGTCGGTCAATCCATATCGGGAAGACGTTGCCTGATAGGTTTTGCGGGTAGTCATATCTATCACGTACAAATTGTCAATGCCCGAATATGCACCAATATAATATACATGATTGCCGAATTTATGCGGCTGATTCATCTCGGTGAAACTTGCTTGCGTCAAACTTTGGATATGATTAGTGGAATCAATAAGGCAGATACGTTTGCCATCTTTATTGAGCGCTACCATCACAATTTCTTTATCGTTATCAGCCCAATCGGGAAACATGAGGAAGTCGCCCGTGTCGGCAGCCACGCGATATAATAAGCTGCCGGTCGCCGCATTGAGCACCGCAATATAGGATTTACCATCCACCGACTGCTCTACGCAGGCAATCTTGTCGCCCTTATTGTTCACCGAAGGGGCAAAATAACGCGTGCGATATGTAAGCTGTTTGTAGGTATGCGTCAGCACATCATACGATTTAATCACGGCATACGTTCTGTTATCCCAACGCGGGTCCACGGTGCCTTCCGACCATAGTACTTTATTTCCGCTTGCGCAGATAGATGTAGGGAAATAATCACCCGGCGTCAAGATGCGGTGCTCTTTGCCCAAGCTGTCAATCTTTACAAAGCGAGTGATATCATTGATGCCTGATTTGGCTGCCAAATAGGCATTATGGTCTAAAAAGCTTCCATTGTTATAACTGGTATAGAGCTTATGCGGCTGCACAGAAAGTACGGTCGTAGGCGTCTTTTTCACTTCCGCATCTTGTTGTTTCCAAGCAGAGTCTAATTCCGTAAGGCAATATTTGTACAAGCCCACCTTGTTCAGTTTGCTCACCTTATGGATGCCACTGTTGAAAGGCACCACCATAAACGGCAGCTTGGCGCTGCGATTCATGGCTTGCTCCCACACCTGAGTGCCGAAATGCTTTTCGGCGGAAGCCACCAAATGATATCCTAAAATGTAACGGTCGGGGATATACGTGGTGAAGGAGCCGAACACCGCTTTGTTGTAGCGATAGATGCCTTTGTCCACCACCTGCGCCCGCAACTCCATCTCGAAAGCGGGCACTCTGCCCCTACCCGAATGGCTGAACGCAGTTTCGGTACACACCGCATCGCCTTCGATGAACCACATCGGCACAAAAGTACCCATCACCCCTGCCGTGATTTGCTGTCCGAACAAATAGGACAGCACTTTGGTGAAGCCGCTATTGATTTTGGAATATTGCGCCAAATGGCGAAACTCATGCACCACCAACTGGTCGAGCCACGGCTGGGGATAGTCATCCTGCGAGGGGCAGGTGTAGAACTCTATCCGTTTGGGCGCCCAAGGCACTTCGGCATTGGAGATGATGGCGCGATTGTGCAATATCACGCATATCTTCACGGGTTTCGATTTGAGCGAGGCACACAAAGGCGCATAGGCTTGCTCCATCATATTGGAAACGTGCTGCGCTTGGGTTTCTATCTCCGCAGGGAAAATAATTTTGAAATGTTCGGTCTTTATCATCTTCCATCTTACGGAGGCAGGGTCTTGTCCCAAGTCATAAAACTGAGCTTTCGCCTGAGCACAAAACAACAGCAACAGCAGTAAAAAGATTTTTCGTAATCGTATCATAAAGTCAAAAGTATAAAAAAAGAAGAAATATCGAAGTAAAAACATTCAAATTCTTTTAAAAAACGTAATTTTGTGGCTAAATTATATTTATGCGATTTATTATTAAAGTATTTTTCACTGCCTGCGCCGTGATGTTGGCAGCTTGGTTGATGCATCCCCACATCTATGTGGATGGATTCTATACGGGTATCTTGGTGGCTTTCACGCTTGCCATTCTGAACGCTTTCGTGCGCCCCTTGATGATAATCATCAGCATTCCCGCCACCATTTTGACCTTAGGTTTGTTTATCTTTGTGATTAATGCCCTGATGGTGCTGTTGGCTGCCAAAATTTTTGACGAAAACAAATTCAGAGTCGAAGGCTTCTGGTGGGCACTGCTGTTCAGCTTGGTGGTTACCTTTGTGAGCAGCATCCTCAACGGATTTATCAACAAAGATGAGGGAGAACAGCGGCAGTTAGGACGTTAGGAAGTACGGAAGTACTTAAAGTGCCTAAAGTACTTAAAGTGCCTAAAGTACTTCAAGTACTTAAAGTTATAAGACAAATAAGGCTTTTAGGAGTTTCCTACACATGCCGGATTACACAATTAGCTTAATTCTTAATAAGTTCTTTCCCTTCAATTAAGCTTAATCTTTTGTTTCCTGAACC
>CAIOJS010000217.1 GCA_903858655.1 uncultured bacterium
GACAACGTAATCGACATTCATTTTCTTTCCCAGGGCGTAAATATCGGCTAGGGTCATCTCTTTCACCTTGACTGTTTTCATGGCGTCGAGAACCTTATCCTTGCTCACGACCTCGATCTTGTCAATGGAGGCGATCCGGGACGACAGCATGTCGACAATACCCTGCTGCACGTAATCTATGTTATCAGCGCTGTTGAGGGCAAAGGGAAGAACGGCTACAGTGCTCTTGTCCTTTGCACATAGGGGCACTGTTATCAAGAGCGTGAAGACGAACGCAATAAACAACTTCGATCCAAATTTTTGTAAGTGGTTCATTTTTTCACCTGTCCTTAATCGTTTTCGTATTTCTCCTCGTTGCTTGATACGGTAAATGCTTTTTTGATTTTCATGCTCCCTTTTTTAATTGGTTCCCTGAGCAATAAGCAAGAAGTAGACCTAAAAGAAGACAGAGACATAAACATAAGATATTGAATAACATATAGCAACTACTCATTATTTTGATTGGATTAGTTTCACTTACAATGGATAAAATGTATGCAGTGATCAGTATCCAGTTGGATAATTTGTATGCAGATAAACAGTTGGGGTTTGTCGATTGTCTCGAAAAAATATTATGAAAGGAGAATTGATTAATAGGTGGCGGTGATCACCAGTACAATTCAGATTTTTCTTGATCTTACCTGCGCAATACGGGTAGAAGTCTAGCATTGATAAACATGATTAGCGAAAAAGGGAGAAATGAAATCATGAAAATTAAAAGGGTTTTTTTACTTATATTAATCGTAATGTTGTTGTCCGTTTTTGAGGGAATGGCGAATGCACAACAGGAAAAGCCCTGCAACATTGACATATTTGGGGAATCTGATGCACTGGATGCGGCACAGCAATGGGCATCACTTGTAAGCCAAGCGGATACTGTTGGTCTTGAACGATTGTTGGATGATAAGTATATGCACATCCACTCAACGGCCCTCGTTGAATCCAAGTCGCAGTTTATTGAAGCATTCAAAAATGGATCAAGGAAATATGACCCCATCAAGATCGAAGAAGCAAAAGCTCGAATCTTTGACAACTGTGCTGTAGTGACTGGAAAATTTAATCTGAAGGTTTTTGCCCGTGGGAAAATGATAGAAGGGGTCAATAGGTTCGGACTGGTTATTGTGAAGACAAAACAAGGGATACGGATAGCATCCTTCCAGGCAACCGCCATCCCCCAGCAGAAATAGGTTAATCTGTTATGGTAAAAAAGGGGAGGAATAAAAATAGTTCGCTCGGCTGATTATACCAGTTTTCTACTATATGGTAGAGGCATATGCTCCTTCCTGAACTACACAATCATCTAACCTTTACAAATGTGCATGACTTCATGTCGTATTCATTAATTTTTATTTGAACGGCAATATGATATGCATGAACAGTTGCCACTCCCCGAAAGGGTCTCCTCGGCTAAAGTTAAGGAACATTTTTTCCACTTGGGCATTCAACGCTTATGGAAAGAATTAGCATGAGATATTCAAAAACAATCGTCCATTTTGTATGTCTGGCTTTGTTTATTTTTCCCGGATTCCTTCATGCCGATGAAAAACCGGAAATCTTCGTGCAAGCAGGACATGCGGGACCTATAGTCTCTGTTGCTTTCAGTCCTGACGGCAGGCTTGCTCTCTCGGGTAGTGAAGACAACACTTTCAAGCTCTGGTATGTTAAATCGGGAAAAGAAATTAGGACATTCACAGGACACATAGGTCCTGTCACCCACGTTGCATTTTCATCCGACGGAAGATTTGCTTTATCAGGGTCTCTTCCCGTCAGCTATTGCACTTATTTTAATCTAAAGAACGAGTTCGCGGCCGCCGGTTTGACGTGGGACGGCGCAATGTCGGAAAAGGTGTGGGATATTGCCACTGGAAAAGAATCAAGCAAAGATAATGTTTCCTTTGTTGATGTTTCAAGCTTTAGCAGGCCGTTGAAAAACCTGTTTTTAGAAATCTGATCGATACCGAGATCGATTTTTCAAGTTACGTTTTGCAGTTGATTATAGTTGTATTGCTCTTTCTCAATGTGATTTATGGATATATGGAGGATGTTGTTGCCGCAGGA
>CAIOJS010000218.1 GCA_903858655.1 uncultured bacterium
AATCTCTTTATTGGTAAAGGATATATCAAATTCCATAACTCATTTTTTTCTAATGCTACGCATTAGGATTTTGAAGCAAAAATAATCATTTATTTTCTATTGCGGAATTTGGGATAAACGTACTTGCCTGATTATCTTATGCTGAAATGCAGATATATTGATGCATGAAAGATAAGTGAAGTCTTATTAAAAATAATTATCAACATCTGATTTTCGTTACGGATTTATGCCTACTTTTACATCTGGAAAACCAAATCCAAAAACACCTGATAACTAAGCATTATGAGTAATTTTACCCACATCCACGTCCACACCCAGTACTCCATCCTTGATGGTCAGTCCGACATCAAAAAACTTATTGCCAAAGTAAAAGAATGTGGCATGACCGCCATTGCCATCACCGACCATGGCAACATGTTTGGCGTGAAAGAGTTTCACAATGAAGCCACCAAACAAGATATCAAACCCCTGATTGGTTGCGAAATGTATGTGGCATCCAAAAGCCGTTTCGAGAAAACAGGTTCGGAAGACCGTTCGGGCTTTCACTTGATTTTGATTGCTAAAAACGAAGTAGGATACAAAAATTTGTGCCGATTGACCTCCCTTGCTTATAAAGATGGGTTTTATTACAAACCTCGTATTGATTGGGAGATATTGCGTCAGTATCATGAGGGATTGATAGCTTCTTCTGCTTGCCTTGCGGGAGAAATTCCTGCGGCGATTCAAAACAATGACAAGGAAAAAGCCATTCAAAAGCTCCTGGATTATAAAAAACTCTTTGGCGATGACTTTTATTTGGAGATGATGCGCCACAAAACAGGCGACGTAAAAATTGATTCTGAGGTGTATCATCAGCAAGAAATGGTGAACAAAACCTTGATGGAGTTTTCGCGCGAATATGGTGTGAAACTTATTGCCTCCAACGACGTCCATTTTATCAATGCCGAAGATGCCGAAGCCCACGACCGTCTGTTGTGTATCAATACAGGCAAATTGGTTCAAGATATCGGCAGGCTGAAATATACCACCAAAGAGTATTTGCGCACGCCCGAAGAGATGGCTGAACTGTTTGCCGATTTGCCCGAAGCCATTGAAAATACAAACGAAATAGCCGACAAGGTGGAGATTTTTTCTTTGGATAAAGAGCCTATTTTGCCCGATTATCCTTTGCCCGATGGTTTTGAAGATGCCAATGTGTATTTAGAGCATCTCACTTACGTAGGTGCTCAAAAACGTTATATCGAAATCACGGATGAAGTCAAAGAACGTATAGATTTCGAATTAGGTGTTATCAAACGCATGGGTTTCCCCGGATATTTTTTGATAGTATATGATTTTATTCGGGCTGCGCGTGAGATGGGCGTGGAGGTAGGACCGGGAAGAGGTTCTGCAGCAGGTTCTGTGGTGGCATATTGTTTGCGCATCACCGATTTAGACCCTTTGAAATATGGTTTGCTTTTCGAACGTTTTCTGAATCCCGATCGTATTTCTATGCCTGATATGGATATTGATTTTGATGAAGATGGTCGCGAAAAAGTGATACAATGGATTGTGGAGAAATATGGGAAGAACCGCGTGGCTCAAATTGTCACCTTTGGAACTATGGCGATGAAGAGTGCCATACGCGATGTGGCACGTGTGGAGAATATGCCATTGTCCGATGCCGATAGGCTTTCCAAATTGGTGCCTACAAAAGCAAAAGACCTCAAAGAAGCTATTGAGATGGTGCCCGAACTGAAAGAAGCCAAGAATTCGAGCAGCCGTTTGGTGTCTCAAACCATCAAATATGCCATAGAGTTAGAAGGTTCTATACGACATACCGGAACTCATGCCTGCGGCATCATCATAGGGAAGAATGATTTGATTGACCATATTCCTTTGTGCACCCAAAAGGACTCTGAGTTGTTGGTTACGCAATACGAAGGCTCGCATGTGGAGTCTATTGGATTGTTGAAGATGGATATATTGGGATTGAAGACGCTTTCTATCATAAAAGATGCTGTGGACAATATTAAATTTTCGAAAGATATAACGATTGATTTAGAAACGATTCCTTTGGATGATTTGGAGGCTTTCGAAATATTCAGCAAAGGAAACACAACCGCGATATTTCAGTTTGAGTCGGAGGGCATGAAGAAGCATCTCTTAGATTTAAAACCGAATCGTTTCGAAGATTTGATTGCCATGAACGCCTTGTATCGCCCGGGTCCAATGGAATATATTCCGAGTTTCATACGCCGCAAACACGGCAAGGAAAAGATTACCTACGACCATCCCTCGATGGAGGAAAGCTTGAAAGATACTTATGGCATCACCGTATATCAAGAGCAGGTGATGAAACTGTCAATGGTAATGGCTGGATTCACGGGGGGCGAAGCGGATTCCTTGCGTAAGGCAATGGGGAAAAAGAATTTCGCTTTGATGGAAAAGCTGAAAGAGAAGTTTATTTCAGGTTGCGCGGCAAATGATATTACGGAAGCAATAGCCAAAAAAGTTTGGAACGATTGGGAAGCTTTTGCCAATTATGCTTTCAACAAATCACATTCGGCATGTTATGCTATCACGGCATACAGGATGGCTTTTTTGAAGAAACATTATCAAAATGAATTCATGGCAGCGGTGTTGAGCCGTAATGTTTCGGATTTGGAGAAAATAACCTTTTTTATTGATGAGTGTAAGAAACTAAACATTGTTGTGTTGGGTCCCGACATCAATGAAAGCCATGTGCGTTTTGTGGTGAACAAAAAAGATGAAGTTCGCTTTGGGCTTTCTGCCATCAAAGGATTGGGGAATGCCGCTGTGGATTCCATCATTTCTGAGCGGGAACTAAATGGGCGGTATAAAAACATTTTCGACTTCCTCAATCGGGTGAATTTGCGCACTGCAAACAAAAAAAGTATCGAAGCATTAGCTATGGCGGGTGCTTTTGATAGCATGGGCATTCATCGGGCACAGTTTTTCTATAAGCTGCCCAACGAAGAAATCACTTTTTTGGAGAAATTAATACGTCATATTGGTTTGGTGCAAAGCAAACAAAACACCATGCAGCAATCGTTGTTTGGCGAAAGCGAAGAAATGACCATCCCCGACCCTGAATTGCCAATCTGTGAACCGTGGAGCAAGATAGAACAACTCAATCACGAAAAATCTGTTATTGGGTTCTATATGTCGGGGCATCCTTTGGATGATTATCGTATCGAGATGCAAAGTTTCGGCAATTTTACCTTGGATAAATTAGAAAATCTGAAACCTTTTGCCAATAGAGATATCCGCTTTGGCGGGATGATTATCACTGCGGGAGATAAGATGAGCAAAAATAACAAACCCTACGGATATTTTGAAGTGGAAGACTTTAAAGGTTCTGTCCGATTGAATCTTTGGTCCGAAAATTTTGATAAATTCAAACATCTGATGGA
>CAIOJS010000219.1 GCA_903858655.1 uncultured bacterium
ACAAGTGAGAGGGAAAGTGTCAGATGCGAGCGGGATGCCAATCCCCGGTGCTACCATCCAGGAGAAGGGCACCACAAATGGGCTCAATACAGATGCGGATGGGAAATACCAATACATGTCCCTCCATTACTTGGTAATATTCTTTGCAAAATTCGTCAGCATAGAAGAATATTTCGGTAATTTTGTCTGTCATAGAAATAAGGTTTTCTTAGTGTATATATTTAATAGTCAGATATTTAAATATACACAAAACCTTATTTCTTTCCAATTATTTTCTCCTTTTTTATATCGAACTCAGGTTAGTAAATTTTCTATCTAAAATGTCAGATAAATCTTTCTTGAGAATTTTTGACTCCATCCATGCTGTGAAATCAAAAAGGCGCAATACTTGACTCTCATACTTATCATGGCGCAAAGCTTTAATACTTGGTTCTATTTTCGACCAAAGTTCGTTACGTGTACGTTGAAGTGTAGGTAAGGAATTATGATTTAGTAACCAAAGCATTCGGTGCTCAATCTGAAAGGTTTGGTCTTTGTACGATGAGATTCCCCGTTTGATGGAACGAGTATCATGCTGGATAGCATCAAAAGCGCCCTCTTCATAATAGAGCATCAACCGGACTAATTTGATAGTGCGTGAAAGCGGCAGGTCTCCCAAACTTCGATCAAAAGTAATGTTGCTAATAATTTTTTTTGCCCGTTTAAATTGCCTGTTCCCCAAATAAATTAATGAGGTATAAAGGCAAAGTTCGGTTTGTCTAATGGGGCTAAGCCATGAAAACTTATCGTAAAGTTCCTCTTTGAATTTTTCTATCAGCTTATTACAATCAGTAAAATTTCCACGATCCAATAAGGGGATAAGTTCATACTGAAAAAGCAGGCAAATTGCATTGATCCGAAAATTGAGAGAAGAGTGTTTGGTTAGATTTCGTAACTGAGCCACAAAATAGTCCATTCCCTCATAATTACCAACAGACCGAAGGCTTTCCAATACTCCCTCTAAAGTTGAAAGATAATCAAAAGGTGGATTTTCCCATAGATGAGAATTAGATTCAAACAGGATCGTTAACTCTTTATAAGAATTATAGGCAGCTTTATAATCACCCACACAAATCAGGTAATTTGCCTGAAAAAGTTGGTGCATCTTCACTATTTCAAAGTTTGATTCGTTTGAGGAGGCTACAATGCTGAATTCGCTAACGACCAAATCATTCATCTCCTGCTTTTGTTTGTCCGACCGAATATTCCCTTTGTGAATCAAACGATGTTTTAGCAATTCATACAACGAAGACTGTGCATTAACTGTTCGTATCAATTTCAGTACTTCCCCCATCGCGTACTGTTTATGAAATAACTCTTGCTCCGTTACATCCAAAAAATTCATTCGCAACAAATAGTCGAGTTCCAATTTTGATGCAAGCAACAGGGCATGATAATTCTCCAAACGTTTTGCTTCATCAATAATCTCTTCTAACAATGCAAAACATTCATTAAACATTGAACGCTCAAACAACAATTTTGCTTTTAGAATACCTTGAAACAAAAGGGAAAAACTGTCTTTGTTTTTACGTAAAGCAAGAAGTAAATCCAATAATTTATCATACAAATACTTCATAGCTGTATCAAACGAACCTTCTGGTTTATTCAAAAAAAATAAATTTTTAATCTCCTCCGGATATAACTTCTTCTCTCGCTCAATAATTCTGTAAATTATCAGATAATCTTTTGAAAAATCTCCTTTCGTGAAATTCATTGAAAATTGCCTCTTCTCGGCTGTGGTCATCGATTGTACTAAAGAAACTAATGACTCTATTCTTGTCATATAATGCGAATTAAGGGTTAAAATTTAAGTCCAATAAAAGCAGCAGCCAGTTTGCCAAATACATGCTCGAACAAGCCCTTGGTAGATCTGACTGTTGACGCCCTATAAGTAAATTGTTTCAATATATATGTCTATAATTATAATATTAGCTCAAATATACAATTTTAAAACATTGTATATAAATGTAATATAGAATATTTTTCTTAAAATAACTATTTTGGAAATATTATTTTAGTCAAATTTTGGAATACACTACAAAGAGAATCCCATTACTTTTATTGTTTTAATTGACCAAATAAAGTCTTCATACATGAAAGGGCCTAAAATTGTAGTTATTGGAAGTTGCAATACTGACATGATAGTGAAAGCAAATCGACTACCTGTTCCGGGTGAGACGGTATTGGGCGGATCATTCATGATGAGTCCTGGCGGCAAAGGAGCGAATCAATCTATTTCAGCCGCACGATTAGGAGGAGATGTAACTTTTATTACCAAAACAGGGAATGACCTCTTCGCTCGTCAATCCATTGAGCTTTACGAATCAGAAGGTATAAATACAAGTCATGTTTTTTCTGATCCGAATAATCCTTCTGGTGTTGCATTAATATCTGTTGATCGTTATGGTGAAAATTGCATTATAGTTGCTTCAGGTGCAAATCAGTCACTTTCGTCAAAAGATATTGAAAAAGCGAGAAACGAAATAATCAACGCCGACATTGTGTTGATGCAACTTGAGATACCCATTAATACAATCGAATATGCAGCAAAGTTAGCGAGTCAGCACCGCATAAAAGTTATACTTAATCCAGCACCGGCAGCTGCATTGAGTGACGAAATATTAAGAAGTTTATATCTTATTGTGCCCAATAGTGTCGAAGCGGGCATATTATCCGGAATTAAGGTACATAATTTCGAAACAGCAAAAAAAGCAGC
>CAIOJS010000220.1 GCA_903858655.1 uncultured bacterium
GATTTTGGATTTTTCGTATTCACAAAACGGTAAGATGATAGTGTTTTCGGCAGTGGTGCAAGGACAAACGGACATTTATGTGTATAATATAGCAGCGCATACCTACGAGCCTATCACGAAAGATATTTATGACGATTTGAATCCGCACTTTGTGAACAACTCCACGGAAATCCTCTTCAGCTCGAACCGTCCCGATGATACTATACGTTATGATGTTGCTACGTATTTGGAAACAGCAAAAGATACTATCGTTCAGTTGCCCAAGCAGACAGATATTTTTCTGTATAACTATGCAGCCAAGAACACCGTGTTGCGCAGAGTGACTAACACACCGCATGCAAACGAAACACAGCCGATGCAGTATGACAATCGCTTTTTCAGCTATTTGAGTGACGAAAACGGTATAGTGAATCGCTATCTTGCTCGCGTGGACAGCACCATCAGTTTTATTGACACGACAACGCATTATCGCTATTACACCACGTCCTTCCCTGTTACGGATTATAATCGGAATATCCTGCAACAAGATATTGCACCCAAGATTGAGAAGTATGCCGAAGTGGTGTATCAAAAGGGTTTTCATAATATTTATGTGCGCGATATGGTTTCGGGAAAGCTGATTAACAAAACTAAACCTGCCAACACTTTTTATCGGGAGCAATATCTGAAATCGCTAAACATGGAGGCTGCTCCCAACAAATCGTTGATAAACGCGGACGAAGTGGAGCTGTTGAAAGCCAAGAAAGAACGAGCGAAGAACAAAGCGAAGAAAATTAATAATGTGTTGATGAACGAAATGGACCAAGTTACGGACACGGGGAAAGTGGATATCAACAATTATGCGTTTGGTGGCGTGAAAAAGGATAGTTTGGCAAAGACTTCGGATACTAGTAAAATAAAGAAAAAGACGGGCTTTGAAATTCCGCGTCAAGGGAACTATAATGTGGAATATTCCATCAATCAGTTGGTGGGACAAATTGATTTTAATTATCTGAATGCTTCGTATCAGCAATATGCCGGAGGTGGTTCGCCCATCTATTTGAATCCCGGGTTTAATGTCTTTTTTCAGTTGGGGTTGATAGATTTGTTGGAAGATTATCGCATATCGGGCGGGGCAAGGGTTTCGCTGAGCTTTGATGATTATGAGTTTTTTATTGGATTCGAGAATCTGAAGAAACGCTTGGACAAAGGTTTGTTTTTCTATCGGCAATCGAATTTGAGTTCTACGGAGACTGCTATCGTTAAAATGCGTTCGAATTCTTTGTTTTATGTGTTGAAATGGCCCATCACGAAAGTGTTGCATATCAAAGGGACTGTTTCGGTACGCTATGATAAAAAAGTTTTTACCGGAGGCGACATGAATATTCCTCAAACATTTACTACCAATTTGCAGCAACCCGACGCACATCAGTATTGGGCAGGGCTGAAAGGTGAACTTGTTTACGATAATACGCAAACCAAAGCCACGAATATCATGTACGGATGGCGTTGGAAAATCTTTGGAGAATACTATCAACTGATCAATAACAAATACCATGACATGGTGGTGTTGGGTATGGATTTTCGTCATTATCAAAAGATACATCGCACGTTTATTTGGGCAAATCGTTTGGCAGCAAGCACTTCTTTTGGCAATAGCAAATTGATTTATTATATGGGTGGGGTTGACAATTGGATTATTCCGAAGTTTAACAATACGGTTGCGCCGGCTCAAAATCAGAATTATGCTTATCAAACCTTAGCCACCAATATGCGAGGCTTTATACAAAACATTCGGAATGGTCCTAGCTTTTTTGTGTTGAACAGCGAGTTGCGCTTTCCAATTGTGCGTTATTTCTCGAAGAAACCTTTGAAGAATAATTTCTTTACCAACCTGCAGTTGATAGGATTTGGCGATATAGGAACGGCTTGGGTGGGTTTGAATCCTTACTCTGAGGAAAACACTATCGTGAAAGAATATATTCAACGAGGACCTATTTTGGTTACGTTAATCCGTAAGCAAGACCCGCTTGTGGGAGGTTTCGGTTTTGGACTTCGTTCGAAATTGTTTGGCTATTTCATCCGTGCTGATTATGCTTGGGGCGTTGAAAACGCTATTATACAGAAAGCGGTATTTTATATTTCGCTTGGCTTAGATTTCTAATTAATTTATATACAGCTTTAGTTTATGGACACATTAAAATTAAAGATACAAGAATTATCCAATCATTATCTGGCGGACATCATCAGTGTGCGTCGTCAGCTTCATGCGAATCCTGAATTGGCTTTCAACGAAGTGGTGACGGGAGATATTATTTGTGCAGCGCTCGACAAAGCTCATATACCTTACACAAGAGGCATCGCGAAAACGGGTGTCGTGGCGATTATTGAAGGCAGAAATCCCGAGAAGAAGTCTATCGGATTGCGTGCCGACATGGATGCCTTGCAAATCAATGAAAAGAATCATGTGGATTATTGCTCGAAGAATGAAGGAAAGATGCATGCTTGCGGTCATGATGTGCACATGGCTTCGTTGATTGGGGCTGCCAAAATTCTTTACAGCCTGAAAGATTCGTTTGAAGGAACCATTAAACTTGTTTTTCAACCTTCGGAAGAGAAATATCCGGGCGGTGCTTTGCTGATGATTAAAGAAGGTGTACTGAACAATCCAAACGTGACGAATATGATTGGGCAACACGTGCATCCGGGCATTGAGGTTGGGAAGATAGGCGTGAAAGCGGGCAAGTCAATGGCTTCGACTGACGAAGTGTATATAACGGTGCATGGTAAAGGCGGGCATGCTGCTACTCCCGAACTTTTTATTGACCCCATTGTTATTGCATCACATGTTATCATCGGATTGCAGCAATTGGTGAGTAGGATGGCGACGCCGACCATACCAACGGTGCTTTCGTTTGGAAGGATAGTTGCCAACGGTAAAACCAATGTGATACCCGACGAAGTGTTTATGGAAGGCACCTTGCGCACAGTGGACGAAAACTGGCGCACAGAAGCCCATAAGCGTATTACACAAATAGCGGAAAACATCGCGGCAGCTTTTGGCGGTAGTTGCGACGTGTTTATTGATAGAGGCTACCCCTATTTGTTGAACGATGATGAACTGACCGCACGGATAAAGAATTATGCCAACGATTATTTAGGTGCCAGCAATGTGATGGATATAGATTTGCGCATGACCGCCGAAGATTTCGCCTATTATTCGCATACTATCCCTTCCTGCTTCTACCGATTGGGTGTGAAAGCCCCCACCCAAGAGGAAATCTTAAACCTGCACACCGCGAGCTTCAACGTGGATGAATTGTGTATGGAAACGGGGATGGGGTTTATGGCTTGGGTGGCGGTGTGTGAGATGGGGAGGGGGGAATAAAAAAACCGATGGTGTGGGGGGCATCGGTTTTTTTTGGATTGGATGGTTGGCAATATTTTCTATTTCATTAAGCTTAAAGTTTCTTTATTTTTACCGATAAGATTAAATGAAACTCCAAAATACAAACCTAAGCGGAATGGAGAAGGAGTTTGCATAGGAACCGATGAAGGTAACTCACTGACTGGTGAAGCAAGAGTCGCACCTTCTTTATACTCATCTGTCGATCTAGAAACCTGCCCACCAACAAAGCCAAAATTAAAATTAATGCGTTGGCTTCTTCCACACAATATTGATAATCCAATGTAATAATTCAATCGTTCTGTATTTGTACTAAACCCAATGCTTCCACCAAATTTTACATTGCTTGGAGACCTCTTATAAATATTGAATAGAGCTCCAACACTTGGCATAAACATATTGGAGTTTTTTTCCTTGATAACATTACTAGTGGAATCTGTAATTTTTACAAACCTATATTTATTATCAAAAAAATCAAAAGTATTTGAATTCCCAAATCCGATGTTCCAAAACATTCCAATACTAACATCAATTTTTACTCCACCTTTTATTTTAATTGCACCGTTTAAATCAATTGGTTTTGATGCTACGGAATATGGCAATCTATTTTGAGGTGTAGCGACAAAACTGAAAGAAATTTCGTCTGCATTGTCTGCAATATGAAAGTTATCAATCTTTAAGTTGTAATTGTTCTCAGTTATTGCATCATAAATGGCTTGTAATTGAGTAAAAAGTGCAGAAAATTTTCCCAAAGCAATGCCATTATTAAAAGATTCCATTTTTTCATAGTCCGATTTAATCCTATCATCGGGGTCTTTTATTTTTTCAAATGACTCTACTAATAATAAGAAAGATTGTTGAACAGTATCAAGTCTTTTTTGGCATAGACTCTGAATATTTGAATTGGAGACATTTGTTCCAAAAAACTCATTGACACTTTTATTTCTCCGAGCTAGAATTGTATCAAAACTTTCATTTAAATATAAACAATGCATAATTTCATTTATAAGGCTTGATACTTTATTCAAATCAAAAACTAATTTTTTATAATTCTTACAACAAGTAGAAAACTCAAATATGCCTGAGCCCTTATCTTTACTTACGTATTCTCTTTTTAGTTGATCATTTGCAAAAATTAATAATTCATAATAATTAATAC
>CAIOJS010000221.1 GCA_903858655.1 uncultured bacterium
AATTGCAATTCAAATTGCCAGTTTGAAGCATGTGAATTTGGTCTATAGCTCTCATTTTTCTCTCGATGATGATTTTGATTTATTTGCAAGTGCCGGTTTAATGAGGCTGGATTTTGGAATAATTGAATTTGTGAATGCCAAGAATGGAAGGAATGATTTGCATTTTTTCACTTTTTCAAGATTTATCTCTTTCGCGATCAACTTGTTGTGGCAAGTGTTTACATAGAATTTTTTATTATTGGAGTATTTTTTAATAATATGCTTTAGATCCCTTTTTGGATCATCAGATTCTTCTGGTTTGGCCGGCGTTTGTGGCTTTGAATCCAAATTTAGTCCGGCCTTTATTGCATCTGGATCAGATAGCAACCACGCCTCTAGTTCTATTGTTGGAATTAAAACGAGTTTCGTTTGATCGGGTTTAATTTTGCCTTCAAGTTTTCTCCGTAATGCTTGGGGATCAGATCTATCTGAATCCTGAACAAGAATAAAATGACTGCATCCTCGCCGTTTTAGATCTTCAATCCAAGATACACATTTACTGAATATTTTCCCGCAGCCGTCTCCTGTGTGCTTTTTCACCGAAAATGATGCTGGTTTTGCAATTTTTGCTAAAAGTTCGGAAAATACATCGATGTCTGAATCGTCCTCTGCTATTATCCCAATTACAACCGACATCAGTATGCCTCTTTCATGTATTCGCCCAGCGTACCTTGTTCTTCCAGGTATGCTTTCATAGCCTTATAGTCAGATTTTGATAAGTATTTTGGAATAGGCGAAACAACAATGCCGCTGTCTTCTTGATTTTTGGCAACAAATACATTGCTAGGCTTTAATTTTGATATCAATCCATCAGAATGCGTAGAAACGATGATTTGTTTTTCTGCTGACATTGAGGTTATAATGGATATGATGCCATTAAGCAATCCAGAATGAACGCCAATTTCAGGTTCTTCAATTAGCAAAACATCGCCCTTGTTTGCTAGAATATAATATATTAGTGCAAGCGATTTAAATGTGCCTTCAGACAGTTGATTTGGAGACAAGAATATTCCATTAACATTAAATCTTGGTACGATGATTTTTTTGCGCACCTCTTTAACAGCAACAGTGCCTCCGGAAGAGACTTGATATACGCTGGCCGGGATTTCAATTTCAAGGAATTCAATGTTGTCAATTATTCGCATTCCATCTTTTCCAACAACGCTATGGAATTGATGGAAATAATCTGCATCTGAATTTTTTGCACCCCATAAATCTCTAAGAAAGCGACCATGGCTTGTGATCCGATAGCTTACGGTTCCCCCAATTCTTCCTCGCTCATCAATTTCTAACGAAATAGGTGCACGCGAAGGGTCAGAAAATTGTGATGCACTATAATAAGTTATACCGTCGATATAGTTTCCAATGATTTGAAGCGTCGGCATAAAGCGTTCTATTTTGCCGAAAAATACTTCGTCAAGCACATCTCCTTTTTTCATTTCGAACATTGTTTTTCGACGAAATCCTGATTTTGTAAGCATATATGCTTCAGGGTTATTTGTAATTAACCCTAAAGGCATTTCCAATTGTTCATTTCGAGTAGATTCTGGCAATGGGATGCTCCATTTGCATTCCGATTCGCAAATGACATCCTCATTTTGTTCATCTGTATAATATGAAAAGCTTACGCTTAGCGTCACTTTGGTTTCATTAACCACAAATACAGCTTTTAGACTGCCTTTTCTTATGTTGTCATTTTCTGCTGACTCTACTGCAGACCGTGCATGACGTGGATTTGCAATTTTCTTTAGCAAATTAATACCATTCAAAATGGTACTTTTGCCTGATGCATTTTTTCCAATTATTGCCGATAAGTCTTTGCATGGCGTGAATGATGTGGTAAGACAGCCTCGATAATTTTTCCATTCAATCTTTTCAAGATGGACCTTACTCATTATTTTCTCCTGTTCGCGTATTTTGGGTAGATGTGAGAATTAATACAATCACAGATTAGTTTAATGATTTCGACTGTGAATTGCCAAAAATCACTTTTTGTGATAAAATTTCGTTCATTGCGGTTCCAAAATTTCTTGTTCAATATTTGTGGTCACGATACTTCCCGCCCGGAGGGTCTGCCTAACGCCCCCTGTTCACCGCGCCGCGGTGAAACGGCAAACACAATGCGACCGCGGTCGTGGTGGAACGGGCGTGTTAGGGACCATCTGTGGTCACATTGGCAGTCGTTCAATATTTTTAATATAGTGTTCAGGTATTTTTTTGCGTTGTATTTAGTGTAAAAAGCGTTTCGGCGTTGGGCGGGGTAGATCTTAGCAAGGATTCAGTCATAG